>CAYPUV010000086.1:0-14415 GCA_964413895.1 uncultured Anaerolineaceae bacterium | reverse complement strand
GTATATTGCACCAGGCGGTCTGATTTTGGATGTAGGTTGCGGGGCCGGACGGGATTTACTAGCCTTTCAAAAGCGCGGCTACCGCACCATCGGCCTGGATCGTTCGGCGGGAATGTTGAAAGAAGCCGCATTGCGTGGAGCGGGGCCGTTGGTACTGGCTGATGTGCGTCGGTTGCCCTTTGCCCGGCACAGCGTAACAGGTGTTTGGGCTTGCGCTTCGCTGCTGCATTTGCCGAAAGCCGGGTTGCCGCAAGCGTTGCAGCAAATTTACCACGTATTGAACCACGGGCACGTCTTTGTGGCCGTGAAAGAAGGCCAAGCGGAAACGTGGCACAGTGAATCTAACGGCCAGCAGCGTTTTTTTGCCTACTATCACCCGGCTGAAGTTGAATTGGCGCTGGAGTGCGCCGATTTTCACGTGTTGGATGTGCGACGTGTCCCTGATGGGAAAAATAAAGGCCTCCATTGGATCAATGTCATCGGCTGGACAAAATTACACACGCCCAGAGTCGGCGCTAATGCAATTATATTCAATGCGGATGAGCAAGTATTGCTCACCCGCCGCGCCGACAACGGTCGATGGTGTGTTCCCGGTGGTCATTTGGATAGGGGAGAAGCCATTCAATCTGCCGCCATCCGCGAGACAAAAGAAGAAACTGGCCTGGACGTGGAAATAGAGCGACTCAGTGGCATGTATTCGGTAATATATCCGGCCCACCTCTTCCCAGAACAGAAATCACGGGCGATGTTCATTGTTGCATTTCGCTGTAAAATTGTAGGGGGAACGCTAACCCTCAACGAGGAAGTCACAGAGTTCGGCTGGTTTGACCCACGCCACTTGCCGGCGGATTTGCTAATACACCAGGCAGAAAGAATTCGTGATGCGTGGGGCAATCGGTCAGACCTGACAGGTTCTTAAAACCTGTCAGGTCTCTTCCCCAGATTATTGAGAAGAAACAGATGGGGTGCGCAGAAAACATCGTTGCTTGCAACTCTGGGGCCCGTGGATCATCTACGCCGTTCTGGTTGATTTGGCAGATGAAGTTGCCAACATGCTCGGCGTCCCCTTTGCCGACACCTCATTTGTGTCAACGCCGTCCACCCGCAAAAAACCACCGCTCCGGTGCATTATCTGGCGTCAAAAGCCAAACTACTCGGTTTACAACTACTCGATTTGACAATTCGTGGAACCTCTTAATTTGTAACTGATTTCCCCCAAATTTCCCCTCAACCCGTATCTTATTTGAAAATTCTACGTCTATTATCAAAAGCAACATTTTAGACAATTTAAGCTGAATTTAAGGTTGCTTAACTTGCTCTTAAATACAAAACACCCCTGTTTTGTTATAGTTGTTCACAAGTCATTGATATACCTATCGTGATTGTGTCAATTAAAATCGATTGTTTATTGGTAAAACTTCCCTCAAAAATGAAAAGGTTCCATATCTCAATGCGCCGCTCATTCAGATTATTGTTTTTTTCTATCACCACTGCCGGATTTGCAATTTTGCTTGCACTTGCTGGACTTCCCCCTACCCACGCGCAGACACCGACATCCAGCGGAATCGGTTCGCTGGTTTTTCCTCTCTCCGGCACAATCACCCCCGATACAGCATCATCGCCGTTTGGGCCGCGCTGGCAAGCCTCGCAGGGGCGATATGACTATCACCCCGGGATGGACTTGCCTGCGCCGCAAAATACTCCCGTGCATGTCATCACCGATGGGGTGGTTACAGAAGTTGGTTGGCTCTCGACTAGCGCCGGACTGGGGGTGGTGGTGTATCACCCGGGTTTGAATTTATACTCCGCGTATCTGCATTTGAACAGTACCTCTGTGGTAGTGAGCGATACCGTCACACAGGGTCAGGTCATCGGTGCGGTGGGGAATACCGGCACCACCGATTTTATGCACGTGCATTTTGAAATTCGACTGACCGCGACCAACTATCCCACGTCTACCCGTAATCCGGTGGGGTATCTGCCCTTCCCCGATGTGACCACGCCAACGATTCGTATTGCCAGCCTTGCCAGTGACCCCATTTACAGCCCCACCGTGTCGCTGGTGATTACCACCGCCCGCACTGAGCTGGACCTGAACACCATCACCGTGACCCTGCAAGATAAAGCAACGGGCGCGGTACTTGACGAGAAATTGGTTGATTTCAACCAACGCCTTCCCACTGGTTCAGACACATTAATTGCCAATGGAGTCGAATTGCAACCCTCCCACTTCAACACCACAACGCTGGAGTATGAGTTGACCGCGAATTTCACCCTAAACGGCGCCGACGCCTCCACGCTAACCGCGCAAGCCGCCGATTTGGCAGGACACACGGTATCGGTAACGCAGGTGGTGAACGACACAACCCCACCCGCGCAGATCAATTCGCTTTCTGCGGTGTGGCGCACGGATGGCGGCGTGGATTTGCAGTGGACGGCTCCCGGAGATAGTGGGATGGTCGGTACGGCGGCACAATATGATATTCGATACAGTGGTTCGCCCATCGACAGTTTTACATGGTACAGCGCCATCCCGATTGCAACGCCGCCCGCACCGTTAACGGGGGGCACGGTACAAACGTTCACTGTGGCGGGTGCACTACCCGACCCCGTGTATTTCGCCATAAAAACCAGCGACAGCGAAGGCAATCTGTCGTTATTATCGAATTCGGCGCAGGCACATAATGTGTGGCGCATCTTTTTACCATTAATCATCAAATAATTTTCTGAACAACCGTATCCAACTTTGGAGGAAAAATACATGAGTTCTTATTTTCACGCATCTGCAATATCCCGTCTAAAGTCACTGGCATGGGTTTTGATGGCTGCTATCGCCCTGACCGGTGGATTGCTGGCAACACTGGCGACGACGGCGGTCGCATCCGCGCCGCGAGAAGCACAAGTCGTAACGGGCGGCGCACGGAGTGTCACCACAATTTCCCTGCCCAACCAAAGCGGGCTGGAACCCTACGCGATGGCATACAATTCATCCAACGGCTATGTTTATGTCACCAACAATAACACCGATGACGTCTCGGTCATCAATGGCTCAACCGTTATCGCCCGCGTTCCGGTGGGGAGCGGACCGCGTGGCATCACCTATAATGCGGGCAATGGGCGCATCTATGTGGCGAACAAATCATCTGATAGTGTTAGTATCATTAACGGGTTAACCAAAGAAGCCGATGTAGTGGTGGGCAATCGCCCATCGAACCTGAAGTTCAATCCAAAAAACAATTATGTGTATGTCGCCAATACATTGAGCGATACCGTTTCCATCATTGACGGTCCCACCGTCATTGCCACGGTTCCGGTGGGCAATCATCCCAGCGTGATTGTGGTAAACGATGCCCCAACATCCCCCAATTATGGCGATGTGTATGTCTCCAACCTGCTCGATAATACAGTGAGCGTTATTGGCGGCACCAGCGGTACCACCATGGTAGCAACCGTGCCGACCGGGGGTATCCGCCCCACCGACCTGACCTTCAATCCCAACAGCGGCTATATGTATGTGGTGAACACATACAGCGACACGCTGACCACTAAAGGGAGTGTGACCGTAATTGACAGCGCCACGCGCGCCGTCAAACGCACGTTTGCTGTCAACACCCGCCCCACTGCCATCACTGCCGACCGGGGGAACGACAATGCGTACGTGCTGAATACCGGCGGCGACAGCCTGAACGTGCTGCGGCGTTCCGGGCGCGCGTTGCCGCAAAGCTGGTTTAGAGTGGGTAACTATCCGCGCCGCGTGCGGGTGGATGAAACCACCCATATGGTCTATGTGGCAAATGCATACAGCGACACCGTCACCGTACTGAACGGCAACGCCCCCGACAGCACTGTTGCGGTGACCATTGCGGGAACGGTTAACGTGGGTGACGCGCCACAAGCTATTCAAATTGACCCGACGAATCACAATGTGTATGTGGGTAATCGGGGCGGAAACACTATTTCCATCTTGAATGGCACATCGCTGCTGGGAACCATCCCCGCGCAATATTACCCCAACCACATCACCATCAACCCGAACAACGGCTATGCCTACGTGCCGATGCGTGGCGGAAATGTGATTCGGATTTACAACGGCACATCGTTGGTGAAAGAAGTTGCGGTGCGCCATAACCCGCGCGCCATCGCCATCAACCCCGCCAACAATGTCGCCTATGTTGCCAACTTCGACAGCAAATCTATATCGGTGATTGACAATGCGTACAATGAAATTACCCGCATTTCTTTGGGACAAAAAGGCCCCATCCACGTGGTAGTTGACAGCACCAACAACCTTGTTTACGCCGCCAACTGGTTCAGCGATACAGTGAGTGTGGTGGACGCAACAACCAACATCTTGTCGGGCACGGTAGCCGTTGACGCCAATCCCCGCTATATTGCCATCGACTCCAACACCGGCTACGCCTATGTGGCAAATACGTATGGCAATACGGTTTCGGTGTTGCAGGGAACCATCGTCAAAGCGACGTTGGCGCCCGGGCTGGAACCCCGTTTCGTGCTGTACAACCCGGTGAACGGGAACATTTATGTCAGCAACAAAACCGATGGCACAGTCAGCGTGTTCAACGGCTTGAGCAAACTGAGCGACGTTTCCGTTGGCCTGCAACCAGAAGATATGGCAGTGGATGCAAGCGGGCAGGTGTATGTAGCCAATTATGCGGGAAATTCCGTCTCCATTATTAATGGAACCAGCGTGATAGCCACCGTTCCGGTGGGGCAAGGTCCCGAAAGCATTACTGTGGGCAGTAACGGGCAGGTTTTTGTGGGCAACACACTGGACAACACCGTGAGCGTCATTGAAGGGGCAGCGGTTGTGGCCACATATCCCGTGGGTGCAAATCCGCGTTCGGTGGCGTATGACGCGCGGTCTGACCAGGTGTATGTCTCTAATTACGATGGCGCATCTATTTCGGTACTGAGCGCCGAACCCCCGCACAGCGATTTTTCCGGCTCGCCACGCAGTAACGCCTCCGCCCCCGCCAGCGTCAATTTCACCAGTGTTGTCACCGGTGCAGTGACGGGCTATGTTTGGGATTTCGGTGATGGCAGCACAGCCACCACCGCGAATCCAAGCCACACCTACACCACGCCCGGGGATTACGGCGTGTTGCTCACCGTGAGCGGTCCCGGCGGCTCAACGGTCATTTCCAAAACAGCCTACATTTTTGTGAACACGCCTGTCGCCGGACCGGAAGCCAATTTCTCTGCGGATCAACTTTCGGGCGAAGTACCCATCACCGTCACCTTCACCGCCGTCACCACCAACACCGTTGACACCTGGCTGTGGGATTTCGGCGACGGCAATACCGCCACCGGCGGACCGACCGTTCAGCACACCTACACCACCGCCGGCGATTATGAAGTGAGATTAACCGTCAGCAACAGCACTGACAGCTTCATCGTCAACAAACCGGCATACATTCGCGCCAGCAATCCGGTGTTCTACGTGTTCCTGCCGCTGGTGTTGAAATAGGCTCTCTTTGGGGATTTGGTGGTGATCAAACCGTAAGTGATGAAGGATGTCATTGCGAGCGAAGCGAAGCAATCCCCGCTATTCAAACACGGAGATTGCTTCAGCCCCGCAGGCTTCGCAATAACACATCACTTACTTATGCACCACTACCGGGGATTTTAGGCATGGCATTTTTGCAAAGCGGATTAAAAATCATACCGCAGAGAAACAGAGAAACAGAAAACATTAAAGCGTGTGGGAGTGTCATTGTGAGCGAAACGAAGCGATCTCCGGCGAACACCGTTGGAGATTGCGTCAGCCCTAACGGACTTCGCAATGACGCATCAAACGATTTCACCCGCTGTTCCTCTGCGGCTCTGTGGTCAAAAATCAAATACCTGCCGATGCTCCTGCTGCTGGCGTGGGTGCTGGCGGCGTGTGGCACAACCGCGCCGGCATCATCCCCCAGCGCGCAATCGTATTTCGCGGACGGGTATGCGGCGGCACGAAACGGCGATTGGGCGGCGGCGGAAGTGGCATTCTCGGCGGGGTTGGCACAAAATCAAAACCACGGCGAACCATTCACCGGGCGCGGCTGGGCGCGATTGAACCAGCAGAACTTCGATGCCGCGCTGGCAGATTTCCGGCAAGCCATCGCCCTCACCCCCGCTGACCCGTCGGCGTGGGCGGGTCTGGGGCGCGCCCAACTCAAATTGGGTGAGTATGAATCGGCGCGGGAAAGTTTGACCCAGGCTGTCACCCTTTCGCCGTTCCGGTATGGCGCATTCATCGACCGGGGATTAGCGTATTACAAACAGGGCAATTATGAGCAAGCGATAGCCGATTTCACACGCGGCATCCGCAGCAATGCGCGCACCGAGCGCGGCTATTACAATCGGGGGTTGGCGTATATGAAGTTGGGACAATACCCACCAGCCATCGCCGATTTTTCGCACATTATTGACCGCAATCCGCAGTCAATTCAAGCCTATTCACAACGTGCCGCCGCATATCAGGCGCAGGGAGAGGTATCGCTGGCGCAAGCTGACCTGAATCAGGTTTTAGCGTTAAATCCCACCGATTACACCAGCTATATTGCCCGTGGCACGCTATTTTTTCAGCAAAACGAATTTCCCCCGGCACTGAAAGATTTTACGCAAGCAATCACCCTTCAACCGGACAATGCTGGAGGATATTACAATCGGGCGCGAACGTATGCTGCACTGGCAGACACCGACCACGCACTGGCCGATTTTCAGCACGCACTTGCCCTGAACAACCGCGATTATCGCATCTGGCGCGCACGGGGACAGCTTTACTATCAGTTGGGGCAATATGCACTGGCGGAAACCGATTTGCGACAAGCACTCACATACAACCCCGGCGATGCGCGCACCCATTATGCGCTCGGTTTGACGCTGTACCGTCGCGGGGAATACGAACTTGCGGCGACAGAAATGACTGCTGCCTTCCAAAGCAAGTCCCCCACCGCCGCCCAACTCTATCAGCGCGGTTTGGCGTGGTACCATCTGAAAAATTATGCTGCCGCGCAAAGTGATTTCGATGCAGCGCTCACCGCCGGACTCGATTCCGCATCCGGCTATTATTATCACGGATTGGCAGCATACCACCAGCAAAACACGGCGCAAGCCATCACCGATTTTACAGCCGCCGTTGATCGGGCGCCCAATTTCAGCAGGGCGTTCCGCCAACGAGGACTGGCATACTACCGCTTGGGCAACTATTCGGCGGCACGAAACGACCTGGAAACAGCGCGTCGGTTGGGGGCGGGCGACACAGTGGCGTACTCGTTGGGGTTGGTGGCGTATCGGATGGGCAATTACCCGCAAGCCATCGCCGAAATGACCGCCGCCTTCGATGCTTCCGTGCCCACCCCTGCCCAACAGTACCAGCGGGGATTGGCATTTTATCGGCAAGGTGATTATCAATCAGCGCTGAACGATATTGATACCGCGATTGCCAATGGATACGATTCAACCAACGCTTTTTACTATCGCGGACTGGCATCGTATCGGTTGGCAAACTATGCGCGGGCGATTGTTGACTTCAGCCAAGCCATTGACCGGGCACCCGATTTGAGTGGCGCGTATCGCCAACGGGGATTGGCAGAATATAAATTGGGGCAGCTTGAGTTAGCGCAACAGGATTTTGAAACCGCTAATAATTTGAGCGCAAGCGACCCGGCAGCGTATGCATTAGGGTTGGTACAATACCATACCGGCAACTATCAACAAGCGGTTGAAAATATGACCATCGCTTTTAAAAATACAAATCCCACCGCCAGTCAGCGCTATCAGCGTGGATTAGCCTTTTACCAGCAAGGCGATTATCAATCGGCACTGGCAGATTTTGATGCAGCGTTGGCCGGTGGGCTCGATACAGCACTGGGATATTACTATCACGGATCAGCGGCATACCGTCTAGGTGATTGGCAACAAGCATTGGCCGATTTCACCCAAACCATCGCCCGTACACCTGATTTCGGGAGCGCGTATCGGCGACGGGGACTCATCGAATATCGACAGGGTCAGTATCAGGCAGCCCAGCAAGACCTGACCGCTGCCAGCCGACTGGGCACGGGAACTTCCGCGGCGTACACATTGGGGTTAGCGGCCTACCATTTGGGCGATTATGAACAAGCCGCGCAACAAATGTCGTTGGCATTTGAAACAACACCTCCCACCGCTGCCCAAAGCTATCAGCGTGGACTGGTATTTTATCGACTGGGCGAATACCAATCGGCGTTGACAGACTTTGATACTGCACTGGCAGGCGGACATCGCTCTGCCCGCACATATTATTACCACGGATTGAGTGCCTATCATTTGAAAAATTACGCACAGGCGATAGCCGATTTCAATCGGGCACAAACGCTTGATGATACGCTGCCTGGCATCTCCCGTCAACGAGGACTGGCAGAGTATCGACAGGGAAACACTCAGCAGGCAAGAGCCGATTTGGACACTGCCATCCAACAGAATCCTATGGATGCCCACGCCTATTACTATCGGGGATTGCTCATTCGGGACGACGGCGACCTGTTACACGCGCTCGACGATTTTAACCGGGCACTTGCGCTTCGTCCCAACGATGATGGCATGCTCTACACCCGTGGACGAACCTATTATCAGCGGGGCGATTATGCCAGTGCACAAGCAGATTTCAGCCAGGTACTGGACATTAATCCGGCAAATGCGTCCGCTGCATACTATTTGGGGTTGGTCCAATACAAATCCCGTGCCTTTGAAACGGCAGTATCCAACTTCAGCCGCGCTATTTCCATTGACTCCACACGTAGTTGGGCCTACTACTATCGCGGTTTGGCACACCGCGAACTGGGACACATTTCTCAAGCAAAAAGTGATTTACAAACCGTGTTGCGTCTGGAGCCGGGGTCTCGTGCCGCCAACCGTGCCGCCCGCGTGCTGCGACGTTTATAAGGAGTCAACAATAATGCGTGTGCGCATTTTAGCATTACTTTTCACCCTGTTAACCTTTGTGCAATTACCGGTGCACGCCGATACGCCATTAACCGCACCCCAAAACCTGGTGCAAACTACCATCACATTCAAACAACTGGGTGAAAAAACACTCTCTTTGAAAGCCGTGTACGACCAAACAAAAATCTCGTTCACCCTGCCTGCCGGGCGACAGGTGCGGCGCGCAGTGCTGAACTTACGTATATCCCACGGACAGAAACTACTCCCGGAAGCGTCGGATTTAACGATTGTCTTAAACAATGAACCGGCGGCCAGCGTAATTCTCTCGCCGGAAAATGCCGTATCCACGACCATTCCCATCGAATTGCCTCTGAGCGGTTTTCAACCCGGCAAAAACACCCTCACCTTCCGTTTGAATCAGCGACTGCGCAGCAAAGGGTGCGGTGATGTGGGCGATGCACGTTTGTGGACAAAAATCCATTCAGACAGTACCTTAAAACTGGAAACAGTGGACACGCCCATTCCCGCCGACTTGGGGCAGTATCCCCGCCCCTTCACCAGTTTAACCGCCCTGGCAGACACTCCGCAAGTGTTGTTCGTGCTCCCCGATGCGCCCTCATCCACCGAATTGACCGCCGCCGCCGCGATTGCCGCCGCACTGGGGCAAACCGCTGCGTGGAAACAGCCGCCCTTGCAAGCGGTCACGGTCAGTCAATTGGCGGAGGCAGACACAGCGAACAACCATCTGCTGGCAATTGGCAGCGCCGACCGCAACCCACTGGCGAAAAACGCCGCGCCCGGCATCACCGAAACCGCATCCCCATACAACTCCAACCGGCTGTTGCTGGTGGTTTCCGGCGCAACCGATGCGGCATTGCGGCAAGCGGGCAACATGCTGGCGACGGCATCGGCGTGGGAAGCCTTTTCCGGCACAACTGCCGCCCCGATGGAAGTTTCGCCGCACCCCACGTCTGCCCGCACCACCCGTGCCACCTTCGCGGAACTCGGCTTCACCGACCGCCGTGTGCGCGGCATCGGCACACACGATATATATTTCCCCATTGATGTGCCATACAATTGGAAACCGACCAGCGATGCTTCCATTGAAGTGCGCTTCAGCCATGCTTCGGTGCAGTTGGATGCCGCCACCTCGAAAATGAGCGCATTCATCAACGGCTTTAAAGTGTCGAATGTGGCGCTGACCAAACGGAACGACACCAACGGGCGGCTGGTGATTCAGCTTTCGCCGCGCCAGATTCATCCGGGGCGCAATTGGCTGCATCTGAGCTTTGACCTGCATGTGAAGCGCGAAGATTGCAAGTTTCGCTATTTACAAGAAGCGTGGGCAACCGTATCTGCGCAAGAATCTACCCTCAATTTGGCGCACGTTAAGGGGAAACCACCCCTTGAAATGCGGTATCTGCCGTCACCACTGGTAACGCCTGCCGACCTGAGCGAGAATGTGTTTGTGCTGGCGGCGGAACCTTCAGCTGCCGAATTGACGGCGATGGTCAGAATCGCGGCAAAATTGGGCACGTATTCCACCGTTGATGGGTTGCGTCCTCGCGCCAGCACTGCCAACAGGTTTGATCCCGACACAATACGTGCCGACAACGTGATTGCAATTGGTAAGCCAGAAACCAATGCCCTGCTGACAACGTATGGGTCGGCGCTGCCGCAACATTTGGTGGCAACTACTACGGTCAATAATAGTGACCAAGAAATTTTAGAACCGCTGCCCGCTTCGATTGAATATCACTCCGGCTACATTCAGGTATTGCCCGCGCCATGGTCTCGGCGGGGCACATTGATGGTACTCAGCGCATTTGAAGAACCATTGTTGGCGAAAACAGTAGCGGCGTTCCCCACCCTGGGACAGCGACTGAAAATTCAGGGGAATGTGGCAGTGGTAACTCCGGAGCAAGTTATCGGGCTAACTTTGGGAAATTTGGCAAACACGCAATTGCCAAACGCTGTCAGACGGGTGCTGGCAGTGATTCTCATCGGTGGGGTTGCTACTATTGGTGGCATTAGCTGGATAGCAAATCGCCGCAAACAAAATGGAAAACAGGAGTAATGGATGCAAATAAACAACGCACTATGGATAAAGTTGTGGATTTTCGGGCTAGGACTGGTTGTTTTGTGGACAACGTTTTTGATAATCAGGATCAATCCACTTGAAATCAGTTTGGTTTACTTGCTCTTGCTGGCGATTGTGGTGGGCGTTGGATTGGTCAGTAATACGCTGGGGGGAAGTGTGGCATCACTATTGAGCGTGTTTGCCATTGTAATGTTTAATCAGTACAGTGGCATTTATCCCCGCGAAAACATCGTCGTCAACGTTGCCACCGAGTTGATCGCCTTCCTGCTGGTGGGTCCCCTGGCGGGACGGGTGGCAGTGCTGGTTGACCGCCTCCAGCAACGGTATGACCACTGGCATATCCGCGCCACAGAACAGGCCATTCACAATGAAACCTATGGCACGCTCAAACCCCAGTGGGCAGCGGTACGCCTGGAAGAAGAAACAATGCGCGCTGTCACCTTTCACCGGCCACTATCGGTGGTCGTGCTGCAACTGGTACCACACGCTACCGTGAACGGCCACCGTGTGGAACACCAGCCGGCTGCGCTGAAAGCGGTTATTCGAGTGGCACAGTCCATCGCCCCTCCTCCGGCAGTAGTGACACCATTGAATACCCATCAACTACTGCTGATACTGCCTGAATACACACCGCTCCAGGCGCAACATCTGGTAGAAATCCTACTTCAACAAACGCCGCAAGCGCGTTATTTCCCCACCGCTGGCGACAGCACAATGGGCAAGCCATTTGAGGAATGGGGCTATTTGCATGCCGGCATCGCCGCGCTAAACGGCCAACCGGAAACAGGTAAAGAGCTAATGCAACGCGCGCAAACAGCATTGAGCACCACATAACAGAGGTTCATTGTGTTTGAACTGACATTAACAATTATCATCTTTATTATTTTCACTGCCTATTGGTGGTACCGGCAAATTGAGCATGAACGCCGCCTGCGCGCGTACCATATACGTATTCACGTTAACGGCATTCGGGGTAAAAGTACCGTCACCCGGTTGGTGGCGGGGGCATTGCGCGAAGCTGGCTATCGCACCCTGGCAAAAACCACCGGCTCCGCTGCTGCTACCATCGATTTGGATGGGAATGACATCCCCATTCAACGGCGGGGTGCGGCGAATGTGAAAGAGCAGCAAGATATTATCGCCATGTGGGAACCGCTGCACGCCGAAGCAATGGTGATTGAGTGTATGGCGCTGCAACCCAAATATCAAGAGTGGACAGAAAAAATGGTGCTTCAAGCGCAGATCGGGGTGATAACCAACGTGCGCGAAGATCACCAAGATGTGATGGGTGAAACGTTACCGGAGATTGCAGTCAGTTTGGCGCAAATGTGCCCATCGAACGGGTATCTCATCACCGCTGAATATGACCCCGACTTACAAGCTATTCTGCGGCGCGAAGCAGAAAAGCGCGGCTCGAAGTTGATTGTGGCAGATCCCACCCAAGTCCGCGACGATGAAATTGCGCAATTCGATTATCTGGCATTTAAAGACAATCTGGCAATTGGATTAGCTATGGCCGACCTGTTGGGAATTAACCGCGATACCGCTATGCGCGGGATGATCAATTCCGCGCCAGACATTGGTGTGACCCGCCTCCAACGAACGGAGATTCGCGGTAAAACAGTGATTTGGGCAAATTTATTTGCCGTGAACGACCGCGAATCGATGATAATCAGTATGCGAATGCTGGATAATTATTGCGATGAGAAAACGCTGAAAATCGGCATTTTGAACAACCGTTACGACCGCGAACGCCGTGCCGAGCAATTCAGCGATATTGCGGTGAAAGACCTGACATTCGATTGGCTCATTACGTTTGGTGCGTATGAAGATTTGGTGACCCGCAAACTCATTGAAAACGGCTTTCCCACCGAACATATCGTCAATCTTGGCTTCAGCGTGAATCCGACACTGGATGAGATTCTGGACGCCATCGCCGCGATGATGCCAATGGGGTATCAGGCGTTGTTGGTGGGCTTCGTCAATATCCACACCCCACAGGCAGAGATGATGATGGAATATTTTGGACATTCGGCAGAAACACCAGCGGCAGAAAATTCACCGCAAACGCCGCAACCGCTGTTTGTCAAACGTCAACGGTTTGAAATGGCACACGGATAGTTTTTTAGTTGACAGTTTTCAGTGTTCGGTTGTCAGTTTTACAACTGACCGCTGACAGCTGATAGCTGACAACTACTTTCGCAGGAGAAAACGGTATGCATAATTATGGAGTTCCCACCGAAGTTGTGCGCTTGGTGCTGGCATTGGGCATCATCGTCAGCATATTAATTTACGAGCGTTTTCGCCTGACGGGCGGCGCAGCCGTAGTGGCGGGCTATCTGGGGATATTCGTCAATCGCCCGCTGTACATTCTCACCACCATTGCCATCGCGCTGGGAACATATTTTATCGTGCAGCGGTTCATCGCCCGGCGGATGTTTCTGTATGGGCGGCGGCGATTGGTGGTCATGGTGATAGTCGGCATGGTGTTTGAGTTCATCGCCGGAACGGTTGCCTATTTTACCGCCTCAAATATCGCCTGGCTCATCGGGCTGTACGGGGTAGGATTCGTTTTGCCGGGACTCATCGCGCAAGACATGGAACGTCAGGGCGTGTGGCGCACTGTGTTCACCGTGCTGGTGACCGCCATCATCACTTATTTGTTGATGGAAAACGTACTGGCTATCAAAAATAATTTACCCATCTACTGGAATAGCATCGCCTTTGAAGACAAAACCATCCTTTATTCATACCATACCCAATTGCTAATTCCAGCGGTCGTACTGAGCGTACTCGTCAGCGCCGCGCTGTTTGAATGGGCGAACATTCGGTCAGGTGGATTTTTAACGGCTGGATACGCGGCGCTGTTCGTCCTCGAACCGCTGCACCTGGTCTTTATCGTGCTGGTGGGTGTTTTGGTTTATTTCGCCGTCACCCATTTTTTAATGCGCTACACCCCCATTTTCGGGCGGACAAAATTCGCTATGATGGTGCTGACCGGGTTGGTGTTCACATGGGGGCTGGAGGTGCTAACGGCGCAATACACCCATAACGCTTTCATCCCCTTTGCGGGATTCAGCGTTATTAGCCCGATGATTGCCGCGCTGATAGCCAACGACGGCGAGCGGCAAGGGCTATCCAAAACGATGGTGGGAATTACAGTTTGCACATTGGTAGTATTTACTGCCATCAAAGGGGTTGATTTACTGGTGTTATGATGCGATTATCTATACTGCGCGGACTACTTTTGGGGGGATTGTTGCTGGCAGGATGTCGTACAGCATCAAACAGCACGCTCTCTGCCACTGCCACGTTTTCCCCCCCAACTACCTCCACGGCTGCCCATACCCCTTTCGCTATCGCGGCGCTCACGCCATCGCCATTGC
>CAYPUV010000085.1:0-14501 GCA_964413895.1 uncultured Anaerolineaceae bacterium | reverse complement strand
GGGTAACGGTTTGTTCGGTGTTGCGGTAAACATGATGATGTCCGTGGATCAAGTAGCGCGGTTTGAATCTATCCATTAGCCACAAAAAGGACTTGAAGCCCCGGTGTACGTGGTCTGAGCCATTATGAATGCTCAGCGGGGGGGAATGCGTGATCAACACATCCAGCGCGCGACCTTTCATCAACTGGTTGAGCATCAGACGGGGGGTAAGTTTAAACACCTTCGTCCACATTTCCAACTCGGTGTGCTGGAAACTGCCTTCTAGCTTGTAGCGGATGGATCCCTGCAACCCGGCAATCAGCAAGCCATTGGCCTCAACCACTTTGCCATCCAGGTTTACGCCGCCGCCCGGCCCCGTAATCGCCTCGCCCGATGGGGTATATTCTTTTTCAACATCGTGGTTGCCATGCACGTAATATAGGGGAATATTCAGCATACTAACCAGATATTCCAGGTAGTAATACGGCAGGTCGCCACAGCCAAAAATCATATCAACATCTTTGGCTTTGATTAAAACGGCGGGGCTATATAACCAACTGACAACTTTGTCACTTACACACAGCGCTTTCAAAAAATGGCCTCGTCAGGAAATAAACGTCGGCAGTATACCACGACGATTTTTGCATGTCAACGTGCCTACTCAGTCGAATGGCGTTCATTTACCCCAGTCGACGGACAATATCGTCAAACCATTGCGACACCTTATCTCTAAAAAGATACCCCAATGCCACAACTGCCACAATCGCTACAATTAATGCTATAAACATCCACGCCGGAGCCTGAACCGAGGTCGCCCCAATCCAGGCGATGAGAAACGTAAACGGGCCACGGCTCAATAGAATAGCCAGGGTTAACGTTCCTAACCTCACACGACTTAATCCGGCAATATAGTACGGCACATCGCCAACCGGCACAAGAAGAATAATTACCCATACCCACAATGTTTCTAATTTTGCCAGTTTCTGGTACCTGGCCAATCGCTCAGCACCAACGTGCCGCTCAATAAAGGGTTGCCCCAGTGTTCTTGCCAACCATGCCGAGAGAACACCGCCCGCCACCAACCCAACTACGCCGTAAACGCCTCCCCACACCGGACCAAACAAGGCACCACCCAAAAACTGTATTGGATAACCAGGAATCGGCGCACCAACAACTTGAATGACACTCAAGGCCAAAAATGCTGTGGGGGCTAAAATTCCCAGTCTCGCCAGCCCAGCTTCCAGTTCAACAGTGTCGCCAGAAGTGAGTAAAATTACAATTGGCCGCCATAGCACCAGGGTAATCGTTGCAAACAACACAATCACAATCCACGGCAACAATTTTGAAACAGCATTTTGAAGTTTGTCTTTATTGGGCAAAGACGAATTATGCATACACTATAAACCAACAGAATCTATGATACTTGAATACCATAAATTGTAGCACAAAATTTTTAACATTCCACTTTGCAAATCCACAAAAATATGTATAATATGTTATTTGGAGAGGCCGAAGCATTCGGTCTCGCTTTTTTTACCGTACCCACCTCGTTAAATATAACTAATTGAGCAGGTAGCAAGATGGTATCTAAACCCGTATACTTAACGCCAGAAGGGAAACAAAAATTAGAAGAAGAACTCCACTACCTACGCACAGTGCGTAGAAGTGAAGTTGCGGAAGCCATAAAATCGGCGAAGGAAGAGGGCGACTTGAGTGAAAACTCCGCCTATGACGAAGCCAAATCCGCACAGGCATTTTTAGAAGGCCGCATTCAAACGTTGGAAGCCCAGTTGCGCGAAGCGGTGATTGTGGAAGCCAATAGTTCCGATACGGTATCGTTGGGGTCAACCGTTACCGTTACCGAAGATGGCTCCGACAACCCCGAAACTTACAAAATTGTCGGCTCCGCAGAATCTGACCCGTTGAATGGAACCATCTCTAACGAATCTCCCATTGGCAGCGCCTTACTGGGCAAAAAGGCAGGCGATGTAGTAACGGTTAACACGCCAGGCGGGAAACTCACCTTCAAAATCCTTCGGCTTGGCTAAGATCGCAAAAGTAAAAAAATTAACGCCCTATGTAACTATCTTCAAAAGTAGTCAAGATAGAACACAAGCGACACGGATTTTCGCGGATATTTTGAAAACATCCGTGAAAATCCGCTTGATCTGTATAACCCGTGCTCTACTTGGAGGCTCTGATGAAAAGTTGCATGGGACGTAATTAAACTAAATACAACTTTTTGAGCGAGGCCCCATAAACCTCGCTCATTCATTTTGATCTTACATTTTAAACCGGCTTCAAAACATTATGTCCAATATTCTAAACTCCGTGCGCAAAGGATGGCACATTTTCAACCATCGACTACAAACGCAAGGGATACGCACCACGCTACTGTGGATATACGCGCGCGGCATTCCGAAACTCACCGGCATCCCCATCATCAAATACAATCAGGTGACACCGCAAATTTTTGTGGGGGCACAATACCGGCAAGCAGGAAAGCGCAAATTACAGCAATTAGGCATTACCGGCGACGTAAACCTGCGCACCGAATTTGACGACGCCGCCCACGGCCTGGCGCTGGAACACTACTGCCATCTACCCACCGTGGACGACGACGCGCCCACTATGGCGCATCTGCAAAAAGGAGTCGTATTCATTCAGCAAGTGCTTAACAATGGCGGCAAAGTGTACATCCATTGCGCGGGTGGCGTAGGCCGCGCGCCCACAATGGCAGCAGCCTACCTTATCAGTCGCGGACACACACTGGATGAATCGATTGCGCTCATTCAACGGGTCCGCCCATTCATCAAGATTATGCCGGTTCAAATGGAACAACTAAAGCGCTTTGCAGCGATGCACACGCCAAATACGTAGCACCGCAACCCGTCCTTTACTTTTTTGGAATACGTTATGCGTCCCTGGAAAACCGTAAACAAAAAAACGCTCCTTCACCACAGCAACTATTTAACAGTGGAAACCCACACCATCAAACTACCCGATGGGCGCGTGCTAAACGACTGGCCTTGGGTCATCACGCCAGATTATATCAATGTGGCAGCCATTACCGCAGCTGGCCTGTTTCTCTGCTTTCGACAAACCAAGTACGCCGTCGAAGGCACGTCGTTAGCGCCGGTAGGCGGCTACCTGGAGCCGGGCGAAAATCCGCTGGCCGCCGCCAGGCGAGAGTTGCGCGAAGAAACAGGCTACGAAGCCCCGAACTGGCAATCATTGGGAAAATACAGCGTAGACGGCAATCGCGGGGCGGGTGTAGCGCACCTTTTTTTGGCCCAAAACGCCCGGCGCGTCACAGAAATAGATGCGGATGACCTAGAAGAACAAACACTACTTCTGCTCAACCGCAGTGAGATTGAGGCTGCGTTGAACGAAAATGCGTTCAAAGTGCTACCCTGGGCCACAGTGATGGCCTTGGCGTTGCACAGGGTAGCTTAAATTTCAAACAATGGCGGTTGGTGTGCGCCCTTAACCAGATGACTCGTGCCTAAGCCAATCAGGCGCAGCGGTCGATGGCTTTGCCAGTGTATTTGCAGCAAAAACAGCGCGTAGTGCGCAATGTCTCGCGCCGCAGCGGTCGGTGGGTCGCGGGTAATGCTGCGGGTAAGGGTATTAAAATCACTGTAGCGCAATTTAAGCGTTACCGTGCGAGCGGCAAAATCTTTTTTTTGTAAACGGTCAGCCAACGTTTGGCTCATACGCCATAGTGTTTCCCGCAACACTTCCGGGTCGTCCACATCTTTACGAAACGTCGTTTCCTGGCTAATAGATTTAACCACGTGTGTTGTTTGCACAGGCCGATGGTCAATTCCCCTGGCGTGTTGAGCCATACGCGTACCAGTCACGCCAAATCGTTTAACCAGGTCATCTTCTGCCAGCGCCGCCACATCAGCAATCGTTTGCGCTCCCATTGCGCGGAGCGCCTGCGCTGTTTTTGGCCCGATGCCCCACAACTTACGCACCGGCAAGGGAGCCAGAAACCCGGCTTCGGTGCCGGGTGGCACATACGTTAACCCGTGGGGCTTTTCAAAATCACTGGCTATTTTAGCCACCAGCTTGTTGCTGGCAATCCCCACCGATGCCGACAATTCCAATTCTACCTGAATGCGGTCTTGCAACTGCCGGGCAATTTCCAGCGGCGATTCGCCCGCCGGAATACGATCCGTCATATCCAAAAACGCCTCGTCAATGGAAATAGGTTCGATGACCGGGCTGGTCTGGCGAAAAATCTCCATCACCCGCCTGGAATAGTCCCGATAAAGCGTGTGGCGCGGGGGAACAACCGCCGCTTGTGGACAGCGACGCAACGCTTGCGCCGTGGGCATTGCAGAACGCACGCCGAAGGCACGTGCAGCGTAATTTGCCGAGGCAACCACGCCGCGCCCGCTGGAGCTGCCTCCCACAATCAGCGGTTTGCCTTTCAGCCTGGGATTTTCAATTTCCTCCACGGACGCAAAAAAAGCATCCAGATCAACATGAAAAATGATCAACATTAGAATTACACCTTACGCAGTTTAAAATTTGACAAATTCAAAATACCGACGATCGTGATTTTGCCCACCTGTGCCCTTTGGGTGCTCCCCCAAATTTGGGGGAGCACCCAAAGGGCACAGGTGGGCAAAAGAGGGTGAGCGAGGGGGAATGGGGAACATCCAAAATTTTAGACTTTTGACAACAAATCTGATAGTTCCGGTTTCGTCAAATTCTCGTCTGCGTAAGGTGAGTTAGAATCTCACGGACTCAAGTTAGAACGATTTAAACGGCCTCCCAGAAGCAATCAGGTCATACAACATCTGGTTGGTTTCCTCTTGCGTGGCCCCGTTTAAGCGTTCCACCTTGCACCCGGCGGCCTTAAGCACTTGTTCAGCGCTGGCAGGCACACCGGCAGGACCCCCAACAATGGTCACGTATTCCGCCATCTTCGCCTCATCCACCGAAAAGCCCACCGTAGGCTTAAACGCGCCGATATAATCGATGGCGCTGATCAAGTCCCATTCGGCCCAGTTGTCCTGCCCGCGATACCAAAACAGCATATAATGGCGGATGCTTTTGGATGAAATTACCGGCTTCACCACAGCGCCGCCATCGCCAGGGAGTGTAGGGACAACACCGCCCCGCAGTGCCTGCGCCTGCGCAATGAGGGTGTCCTTCCACTGGGGCCAGGTTTTGCCGGGACTGGCCGTCACGGCCAGATCGCTGTAGCCAAAAATTGTGTTTCCATCGGCGGGCAGGCCAAGCTGACCCGCCACGCGGGCAATGAGCGCTGCTGTGGCATTGATTTGTGCTGCCGGCGGTGGACTATCGGTAAAGTTGCCAATCAGGCTAATGCCCACACTCTCCCGGCTAAATTGCCCGGCATGGTCGGAAACCACGGTGAGCGGCTGCGTCTGGAAAACATCGCCGGCGGCGGTGACGCAGTAATGATAGGCAATGCCCGGTCGCGGACGCTTCTCATTCGTGGTCTGGAATTGAGCAATGCGCAACGGCGTTACGCTCGGCGGGGTAGCGGTGTGATTCAGCACAAATTGACGAATATCGCTGAGCGGGCGGGGAGGGTACGGCGGCAAGTTAGGGTTGGTCGGCAGAGTGGCGCTAATATCTTGAATATTGAGCGGAACCGGCGCGCCGACGGGACCAGGTACAACCGGTTCACCCGCTGCCGGAGCAACAGTAACATTATCAATTTCCAGGCCAGGATCTCCCTGATCGCCAAACCAGGTGATTTGCTCTTGCACCATATCCCAGCGCAAACGGTACGTTCCCGGCGTGGGCGGGGTGCGCAAGCGCGCCTGTAAATTCACCACCTGACCCGGTGGCACATCGGTGGGCAGCGGGGTGCGGAAATCGAAATAAGAGGGAAACGCCACCATTTGTCCTTGTGCATTGAACCACTTAAACCCCAGGTGGAAGGGGTTGGCTCCCCCGCGCATCCATGTGAATTTGCCCGCATTTTGCACGGTCACAGTCACGGGAACCGTTTGATTAACCGTAAATTGGGTGGGCGTGCTGTGGCTCAAGTATTCAGCACGATAGGCCGGTGTTGCTGCCGGGCCACCCTCGGACAGCATTGTTTGCGCCTGCGACAGCAGCGGTTCTTTCCATGTGGGCCAGGTAGCACCGGGACTGGCCGTCACGGCCAATTCGCTGTACCCCACCACGGTGTTGTCGTTTAGAGGTATCCCCAGCTCCACTGCCAGATTCGCCAACAGCGCTGCCGTGGCTTCTATTTGGGTGTCCGGCGGCGGAGCGTCGGTAAAATTGCCAATCAAACACAGCCCCACACTATCAGCGCTGAACTGCCCGGCGTGATTCGAGACCACTTCCAGCGGCTGCGTCTGGAAAATATCGCCTTCAGCAGTGATGCAATAATGGTAGGCAATCCCCGGTCGCGGGCGCTTCTCATTCGTGGTCTGGAATTGAGCAATGCGCAACGGCGTTACGCTCGGCGGGGTAGCGGTATGATTCAGCACAAACCGTTGAATATCGCTGCGGGAGCGCGTGGGGTACGGCGGCAAGTTGGGGTTGGTTGGCAGGGTGGCACTGATGTCTTGAATATCTATTTCCGGGACAGGCGGTTTTTTAGGAACAACCGTGGGGTCCCAGCGGAGATTAAACCCAACCGCCTCTCGAAAATCTTGCTGCACGTTTTTCTTGTTTTTAATACTCCAATCGTCGTCAGTAGACCAACGATACAGGGTCACACATCGAATCTGCTGGTGTCCGGCTTTGTTCCAATTATTAATTTCCCGATAGGCATTTTTAATCCAGCCGCTATTCACATCGGGCCACTTTGAACCGTCGGGATTCTTGTCGCCGTTGGTTTCGGTGAGGTACACCGGCAAATGTCGAAATGGCCAGGGGATGGCGTTCATCTGGTCGCGGTAGGTACGGAATTGGTAATGATACCGTTGAAACTGCGGCGGCTTCGCCATCTTTTCTTCACTGAACACCAGTTCGGGGTCATAGCCATGCGAATAGGCGTGAATGGCGATGCCGTCGCAATTGTCCGCGCCGATGGCGATCAGCGTATCTCGAAAATAACGAATGAAATCGCCAAAAAACCCATTATAGGGATACACTTGCGGCGCATTTGGTATTTTGTTGGCGGGATATTTGCCCAACGGGTCGGCGTCGTAGGGGGTTTCGGCGTTCCAGGGGCCAATCGCCCCCACAATTACCTGGTCATTTTGATGGCCGGGCAATCGTTTTATGGCGCTCCGCACTTTGGTGTAGCATGTGGCGTACAATCTGGGGGTAATGCGTTCGCCGCGTGGCTGTTCGCGCTCCATATTCATTTCATTGCCGATGATCCAGATGTGCGCTCCCCGTGAATTGCGCACAAAGTTGGCCACTCGGAGCGCAAAGTTGTTATATTGCGCAGAAGGGGGGATGGTTCCATCTTTGCCGTAGGCGTTGTTAAGCCGCACAATCACCCCGAATCCTTTGTCGGCCAGCGATTTATAATTGCGTCCGCTGGTGTCGTTGGGGTTGGCGCGAATTTCCTCGGTAATCACCACCCAGCCTTTGGCCTTACCGCCGCTGGTCATCAATTTTTCGCCGCCCGTGTCGTGCAGTCCGTAGATATAGGCGCTTTCACCGTAGGGAATCTGCATTGTGCACTCCTTTATCTGGCATGATTTGATTCACGCTCTCCCCCCTTCCCCGGATTCTGGGGGAGGGAGTGAACAGTTACTATATTTTACCATAAACTAAGGTGAAAAAGCACACCTACATTTGTTTGACAAAATACCTCAAAACGATTACGCTCTGTCAACCGAATCGCTTTCCCGTTTTCTACTATACGTGCATGAGTTCAATTATGGAAAACACACGTCCTCTGACCACCAGATTTCCCCAATCGGCATTAATCACCCTCTTTAGCGGAGCAGTGGCCATTTCATTTGCGCCCATTCTGGTGCGCCTTAGTGAAGTAGGCCCCATTGCCACAGCCTTTTGGCGGCTAACGCTGGCACTGCCAGTGTTGTGGGTGGCATTGACCGTGGGAAACCAATCTACCGCTGTCAGGCGCCCAAATAGCTTCAGCGATTACCGTCGCTTGAGCGTGGCCGGTCTCTTCTTTGCGGCCAACCTTGCCGTGCTAAATTGGGCAATAAACCTCACCTCCGTGGCCAACGCCACTCTGTTAGACAACCTAGCCCCAATTTTTGTTACCCTGGGCGCATGGTTCTTGTTCCGGCAGCGCGTTACCCCTGTTTTCTCCGTGGGGATGCTGTTGGCACTGAGTGGAGCAGCGATGCTGATTGGACAAAGCTTTGCCCTGAATATTGAACACCTGTGGGGTGATTTACTGGGGGTGTTCTCTGCCTCGCTTTACGGAGGCTACATTTTGGCAGTTAAAAACCTGCGCCATAATTTTTCAACAGCCACCGTTATGGCCTGGAGCGGCGTCAGCGCCAGTCTTGCCCTGCTGCTGTTAACCATCGTTTCCGGGGAACCCCTGTTGGGCAGCGTCACCTGGCATGGGTGGTTTGTGCTGCTGGCGCTGGCAATTGTGGTTCACGCCGGCGGGCAGGGACTCATTGCGCAGGCGTTGGCGCATCTGCCGGCCGCATTTTCGGCGGTGGGGTTGCTGCTCCAACCGGCTCTGGCCGCACTATTGGCATGGGGGTTGCTTGATGAAGCGCTAGGCCCCACGCAAGCATTAGGGGGGATTATCATTCTGGCCGGCATTATATTAGCGCGGAAAGGTAGTTGATGGATGGAAAAACAATTTATCCTCACCCCCTTCTTCGTCGGGGAACCGGAACCCGGATTGGAAACCGTTGCTACCGACAATTGGTTGCGCAATACCCCACCTCTCCCCACCGCTGACACCCCGCAGGCAAAAATGACCATCCTCTACCGGCAGTTGGCATCACTGGTAGAAACAACCGTGCGGCAAAACCGGCTGCCCGTTAGCGTGTGCGGCGACTGTCTGAGCAGCATCGGCGTGCTGGCAGGGTTACAGCGGGGGGGCATTCATCCCACCCTCATCTGGTTCGATGCGCACGGCGATTTTAACACCTGGGAAACATCGCCCAGCGGGTTTTTAGGCGGCATGCCGCTGGCGATGCTGGTGGGACGTGGCGAACAAACCATCGTGAACGGCGTGGGATTGGCTCCTCTGCCCGAAGCCCGCGTCATCCTCACCGATGCCCGTGACCTCGACCCCGGCGAACGGGAAGTCGTCGCTGCTTCGGCGGTGCTCCATCTACCACACGCCGAAACGCTACGCCACTATCCCCTGCCACCGGGACCTCTGTATGTCCATTTTGATGTGGATGTCATCAACCCCATCGCAGCCCCGGCGATGCGCTATACTGCACCGGGCGGCCCGTCGGTAGAGACGCTGCGAGCAATATTCCGGCGGCTGGCAAGCACCGGGCAGGTGATGGCGGTATCCCTTTCGGCGTGGGACACCACCCAGGATGACGGAGGGGAGAGCGCCACCGTCGCTATGAATTTGCTAAACGACCTTGTAGCGTAACGACTTTCACGGCAGTTCAATCAACTGCACCAACACCGCATCACCCGCCAGCGGCGAACTATCTGCGCCGAAAAACGGCAACCGCTGCCCCACCGCATCATACATGCCCACCACCAATCGATACTCACCTGGCGGCAAATTGGCGGGCAGAGGGACGGCGTGGACATCCGCCACCAAATCATCGGGCTGCCAGCCACTGGTGGGGCGAGCGCCGTTGGCCGGTGGGCTGTCGTGTCCGGCAATGAATTGCCCATCGATAGAGAGCAGTTGGGTAAAAACTGTGTAATCGGTGGAAAGGGGGTCGGTGGCCCGCCAGAACAGGGTCAGCACCACGGCATCATCTGCTTTGGTTACCCTTGCACTAATGAGCTGCACCCCATTTTCCGCCGTTGCCGTCGGTTGCGGCACAACACCATCGCCGGAAAAATCAACCAACATCAGCGTTTCCCCATTTTCAAAACGATAACTGTCCAATGGCGTGCCGAGCGGCGGCACCGCACCGGAAGTAGTCAGCCACCACGCCGAACCTTCGCCTGCCACCAGCGTCGCGGGCGATGGCGCGCCCGCAAATTTTGCATCGCCCCCCGCCAATTTCAGGCGAAAATCGTGATGCAATGGTGGGTATATCTGCTGGTACAGTTGTTGATCATCCACAATCACCGGCGCCAAGACAGTATCTTTTTGCGTTTGCAAAAATGCAATCACCGTGTGCTGCGGGTTTTTCAGCATCTGCGTTGCCCAATACTCTCCCACCGCACGCGGCAACAAACTCGCCATCCCAATAAACACCCCTACCAGCACAACCGCGCGCATCGCATTCAACGCCCGAAGCCCGAAACCTGAAACCTGAAACCAAAATTCCACCGCCAGCGCGGCAAAGAGTGTGAATCGCGCCCAGACAATCGCTATGAGCAGCCAGTGGGAATCGGGAAGCACGACGAAATAGATGGGCTGTTCCAACACGTTTAGCGCCGTCAGTGCCAGCGCATACCCCACCCCCACCCAGTTGGGCATCAGCAAGATAATGAAAGGCAGCACATACACCAAAAATTGGGGGCTGTATCCTTTGGAATAGAGCAAAAACAGGGTGATGGTTACTCCGCCGAAAGCCAGCAATCGGCGCGGGGTAATTTTTTTCACCGGCAGGAAGAAAACCAACAGGTAGAGCGCGGCAAACGCCAGCGAAATCCACAGCCACGGCAGGGTAGACGGATGAACGGCGAAAGCGGTTTCGGCGGGGTTGAGCCGATTGCCAACCAATTGTCCAAACCGGAAATAGCCTTCCAGCACGGCCCACACCGTTTCCCAGCTTGAGCGTCCCAGTACGGCCCGCAAATGCGCCGCCAGCCACTGCGGGGCAGTCAGTAAAAATGGCAACAAAAATACCACAATCGCACCGAGCATGGTCAGTCCGTAGCCCAGCCATGCTGTCAGCACGCGCCGCCAATCGGGTTTCAGGCGATGCCACAGCAGCCAGCCCGCCACACCGGCGGCGATAATCGGGGTGAGTTTGACCACTGCCCCGGCAGCAGTAGCAATCGCCGCAGTTTTGGGTCGGTCTGCCAGTAGCAGATCGAGACTGAGCAAGATAAAAAAGAGCGCCACGCCATCAAAAAACCCGAGCATAGCGTACACCGGCGGGAAAAGCAAAGCATACATCGCCAGCACCAGCAATATCTGCGCTCGCTCAGCGAACAATCGCCGTGCCAGCCGATAGAGCAGCCAAAAGTTGCCCGCTTCAAACAACACCAACACCGCACCGAAAATCAGCACAAACCACAATCGGGGATCTTCCCCCCACACGGGTATCAATAGCGACAGCCGGTACGCGCCGACCATCACCCACGGCATCAGGGGGGGCCATTCCAGCCAAAAGTGTAAAAAGGGGTACAACCCGTAATCGGACAGTTGAGCAATGCCCAGATAGGTATCAAAATCAGACCAATCGCGGATGAAGCCACCCGGTTTGAGCAGAAACAGCGTCAAAAACCGAAAGCTGACAAATAGCGCTAGCAACAGCCAAACATCGGTGCGCAGGGATTGTTTTTGGGAAGGGGACTCGGCATCCATCATTTTTTATCAATTGCCAATCACCGGTTACCCGGTTGAACTTATGCCACAAGCCTACTTCATTCTGCCCTGCCACAATTTTATGCGCAACGAGAGCAGGGCGCGACTGTATTGAATCAACGTGGAAACAAATTGCGTTTTGCTGTGTCCGTGCAGCCGCAGGCGATAGAATACCGGCACTTCCAACATATTGTAGCCACGTTGCCACGAAACCATTATCAGCCGGATGAAATAATCGCCGTAGCCGTAAAAAATATCCTCCAACGGCATGGACAGAATCTTGTCACGAGACATGGCAAAGAATCCACTCAAATTTTCATGCACCGGCGTGCGGAAGAGCAGCCGAATGCCCCAATTGTAAATGCCGCTGGAAAATTGCCGGAAGCGGTCTTCCATGCCACCGCGCATCACAAACCGCGAACCGATGACTATGTCGTAAAATTCCAAAAACTTCACCATCTGCGGGATCATCGCCGGGTCGTGGTTAAAATCGGTGTCCATGCACACCACCGTGTCGCCGGTGGCATGTTCAATACCGTAGCGAATAGCGGTTGCCAGCCCACGCCCTTCCATGCGGACATACAGCGCCACGTGCGGATCATCACCATACTGCGCCCGCACCACCTCCGCCGTACCATCGGGACTGTTGTCGTCTACCACCACCAGTTCGTATTCCAACTGCCACGGTTGCAGTGTGGCATGCAGCGCGTCAATCAGTTCAGGGATATTTTCTCGTTCATTATAGGTTGGCAGGATAACGGATAGTTTTGTCATTGGTTATTCGTTGTTCACTATATTAACTGACTTCCTTCCACATTTCGATGAGCGAGCCGTAACGCCGCCCGCGTCGCCGAAATTGGCGCACGGCTTGCGGTGTGGGCCACGAAAAATAGCTGGCTTCCGCCGAATTTTGCGGCACACGCGGTGGGTCCCCGGCGGCAATGGCGCGGATGGCTTCCACCAACAGTTCCGCGCCGAGTTGTGCGCTTTTGCCCGCCAGCGACAGCACCGTATCCTCCGGCAGAATGGGGAACGCTCGCTGTGCCAAAATCTCACCCGTATCGAAGCGGGTGTCCACCCAATGAACGGTCACGCCGGTTTCGGTGTCGCCGTTTGCCAGCGCCCAAAAATATGGGAACAGTCCGCGATTGCGCGGCAGCAGCGCGGGATGCACATTGATGACACCCGCGTGCGCCAGTTCAATAATCGGTTTTTTGATAAGTTGGTTCAGGTACACCGACACCACCAAATCCGGTTGCCAACCTTTCAGCGTCGCCAGCGACTCAGTGCTGTTGACGTTTTTTGCGTGCACCAGCGGCACGCCAAAACGCGCGCTCATCTGCGCCAGCGAGGGTACGCTCGGCGTGCGTCCGGTCAGTTTCATCACCAGCGGGGCAATTCGGCTGAGGATGATTTCTGCGCCCTTCATGCCCACAAAGCCCAACCCGGTTTTGCGCCACAGAAACCACGCCGCTTGCAGCGTATTTTTGCCGGGAATAATAACATCGGACGCCATAATACCCCGCACCTGCCCCGGAAATTCCGTCAGCAGGCGGCGGGTCATCAGATTGGCTTGTTTACTTTCGTAGGTTAGAATGACGAGATTCAATGGCATCAAATTTCACGAATTTCTCAGATTTTTGTTTTTCCAGCGAACAATACGTTTGTGCTGCAACGACGGCGTGCCAAAATTCAGCAATATCGCCAGCTCAAGACCGGTTGCTGTTAAATAGTGTATCGCTTGCGTCTCGTGTTGCGGGTGCAAATTCAAGACAGCTTTCAACTCCAAAATTATTTTCCCATCCACAACAAAATCAGCTTCATATTGCCCTACAAGCTGGTTCTTGTAGAAAACCGGCAATTTTTTGTACTGTTCAAAAGGCAAACTTCTCGTCCCGAGTTCATATGCTAGTGCAGATTGATAGACATTTTCTAAAAGTATCTATACAGCGGTTGTTTTGGAACACAGAGATTCACAGAGGTATCACAAAGAATCACAGAGATTTTCCCCAATAATTTTTACTTTTCTCTATGTTCTCTGTGTTTCCTTTGCGTATCTCCGTGTAACTGAATAGATACTTCTAAAAAGCCACTCCCCAATTCTCGCTGCACCAATAATTTCATACGAGAGTTCTTTGTAAAGAATGTTGGTCATCCCTGTCCCCAATTCGTAAAATTCGTGAAATTTGATGCAAAAATTACGGTAATGAGACCACGCCCAATTCCACCGAATCACCGACCGGGGCACCATTTTCCATCACGGGCAGGCGCTCCAGCGTTTGCCAAAAATACACCCCCACCCGCAGCCGATACTCACCCGGCGGCAAATCGGCAGGCAGGAGGATGGGGTGGCGGTCGCGCAGGGTTTCGCCGGGTTGCCAGGTGCTGGTGGGAATGGGCAACTGCCACGTGGGTTGACCATCGTGTTGGGCCACCACATTCCCGTTGGCATCCAATAGATGCACAAAAACGGTGTAATCGTATCCCATCGCCGCCGACGCCCGCCAGAAGAGCGTGACATTCAGCGTGTCTCCGGTGCGCTCGGCGGCATACCCGCGAAGTTCCATTTTATTGTCGAAATTGAATTGCGCAACATTGGGCGGCTGTAAATCCGAATCGCTGGCGGCAATCGGCACTAATTTTCGCCCCCGCCGCGCAAACGAGGCCAACCGCACCCAGGTGTTCGTTTCAAACCGGCGCGCACCCGTTGTTCCCGGCCCAGGCTGCACTTTCAGCCGTTCGTTCCATTTTGACCAATCGTCGCCCGCCAGCACGCCCACCGCCAAACTCCACTCATCGCCCAGCGTCCACGGCAATGTTTCCGAGACCACCACTTCGCCCGGTTTCCACTGCGCCGGCGGATACCACAATTGGGTCGCCATTGGGCGGAGGGATGTATCTTCAATGACCTCGCCATTGGAGTTGATAAAGAAAGGATACAGCCGCA
>CAYPUV010000084.1:0-14531 GCA_964413895.1 uncultured Anaerolineaceae bacterium | reverse complement strand
ACCAATAATTTCATAATTTTGATTTTGTCAAATCCTTGACTGCGTAAGGTGAGTTTTTAATCTCGCTCTATTTTCTCATAAAAACACAGCAGGGTGCTGCCGTATTTTCGCTTATCGTACAAGATTAAATTTTCCAGTTCGATTTTCTCGAATTCTTTGGGGTGAATCTGCACAATGGCGATGCCGTCAGCGGTGAGCAACTCTGGTTGTGCATCCACCATTTTCAGCGCTTTGCGCCACAAGCCTTTGTACTGTGGCGGGGCAATGTAGATAATGTCGTATGTTTGCGGGTGATCGTTCGCCAGAATTTTGAAGGCGTCGCCTTTGATAACGGTTGCGCCGACCGCAAGTTGGGTGTGGCGCAGATTTTCACCGATGATGCGTTGGGCAGCGGGAGCTTTTTCCACAAACGTCACATGTTCTGCCCCCCGGCTTAATGCCTCAATACCCACCGCGCCTGTTCCGCCGAACAAATCTAGCACCCGCGCCCCGATGATCCAGTTGCCCAGAATGCTGAATAACGCTTCTTTGGTGCGGTCGGTGATGGGGCGGGTGGTGTTGCCGGGAACTTCTTTCAGTTTTCTGCCTTTGGCTGAACCAGTTATCACGCGCATAGTTAGTTTTCAGTTTTTAGGGGTTAGTTTTCAGTGATTGGTTTTTGGTTTGACGAGCGCTGACTGCTGACCACTGCCCGCTGACGACTGGAAACTAACCACCGATAACTCAACCACCCCAAATACGCCAGTGCGAAGGCTTCCACCACCCAGACTTCAGGGTAGTGCAGAATGTCGAGATACGTGCTGACCATTGCCTGGGGGGTGTTCATAAATTTGTATTGCCAAAAAGTTCCCCAACCGAACAGTGGCCACCAGAATGTTTGGGTGTGGTACCACATATGATCGGCGAGCAGGTGGGTGTTGAATGCCAGCACATACGGCAGTGCCTGTCGCAGCCACAGCAGTGCGATGACGAGTACCAGCACATGTGGCAGCAGGGCATGGGTTATATTCTGGGTGGAATGGGAATCGGTGAACACCAACAGCGCCAATGGCTTGTCGATAATGTCGGGTAGCAACGCCGCTCCTGCCAGCCAGCGCAAATCCGGTTCACGGTCATCCCACAGGTGGCGGGTGAGCAACCCAACCGCTATGTGTCCGGGAGGCATCATTGTAAGCTACACCTTTCAAACATAGAGTTGGGGCGACTTTTGCCGCCCCATGGTAGTATAGCTATTGCCTGTTGATGTGGCAAACCACTGTCAGCGCCCAGGGCAAACGCATACTCAATGGAATGTACCTGGGCGGCGAGATTTTTCTCGAAAAATCCACAGTAAAAACCTGTATTTTGTTAAAATCTCATCCGTGTAGGGACAGAGCAATGCTCTGTCCCTACAAATTGACCGGATAAACCACAAATCTTGCTTCAAAAAATCAGTATGCGATTGCCCTATGTCAGCGCCAAAGTTCGAGGCGTTGTAAAATCGGAGTGCGAAATATAATGCTGTTTGGCCAGTCATCGGGTTGCCAGGTTTCAACGGGTGTGTTGTCAGCCAGAATAACGCTGGGTTCAAATGGCTGAGAGAAATGAATGTGCCAGGTCAGCGTGTCGTATGGCGGCGCATATTCTCCCTGCTGATGCGTAATGATGACCAGCCGGTCGCTATCGGAACGGGATACAAACAGAGTCTGCTTGAAATGGCCGTTCAGATAGTGTTTGCCTTTTCCATCGTCCTCGTACAGCAGACTTTGCCCATTGCCAACATACACGTGCAGGTGAATGGTTGACAGTGTGCTCGCTTGTTCGGTGTGTTGCAGCAATGGCCAATGCGGTAGCACCGTCCCCGATTTTACAAATATGGGCGTGTGCTCCAGTGGTGCGTTAACCGAGATGGTTTGCCCGCCGGTCAAAAAATTGCCGGTGTGGTAGTTTACCCAATTGCACGTGTTGGGGAGATAGACACGACGCTGGGTGACGCCGCGCGCTAAAATGGGGGCAACTAGCAAAGATTCACCGACCATAAATTGGTCGTCCAGGGAGTGTGTGTGCATATCGTGCTGAAAATCAAGCAGCATCGGGCGCACAATAGGTAATCCGGTTTGGCTGGCCTGCCAGAAGACAGTGTAAAAGTAGGGTAGCAACCGGTAGCGCAGTTCGACGGCTTGCTTGACGATGGCTTCCACTTGTGGGCCAAACGACCACGGCTCCTGACGCGGGGTGGCGTCGGCGCTGTGGATGCGGAACAAGGGGAAAAACGCGCCCAGTTGCACCCAGCGCGCAAAAAGCTCCGGGGTGGGTGCGCCGTAAAAACCGCCAATATCCACCCCTGCAAATGGCACGCCGGAAAGTCCCAATTGCAGAATCATGCTCAAGCTGAGTGCCAAATGTTCCCACGTGCTCTCGTTATCTGCGGTCCACACGGCTGCGTAGCGCTGAATACCGCTGTAACCGCTGCGAGACAGCACAAATGGGCGTCGTTGCGGACGCAACACGCTAATGGCATTTTGTGTGGCGCGCGCCATTTGCAGTCCGTAGACATTGTGCACCTGGGCGTGCGTGGCATATTGCCCTTCTAAATAATGCTGGACAGTTTTTGGCAGCGTACCATTGTTGTATCCAAAAACGGCCGGCTCATTCATATCGGTCCAGAAACCGGCAATACCATCGTCTACCAGCGAGCGGAACTGACTCCCCCACCAGATACGCACCGCAGGATTGGTGAAATCCGGGAAATAGCAATCTCCAGGCCAGACAGGGCCTTTGAACACCTTTCCATCCGCGAATTTAACAAAAACGTCGTCGCGCAACCCCGCCTCGGCTACTGCATTAAACCGGTCAGCCTTAATGCCGGGATCGATGATGGAAACGATTTTGAAGCCTTGCGGTCGCAAATCTTTAATCATTTCTGCAGGATTAGGGAAACGACGTTTGTGCCAGGTAAAGACTTTGTAATCTTGCATATAGTGAATATCAAGATGGATGGCATCACAGGGGATTTGTCGTTCTCGGAATTGGCGGGCAAGCTCACGGACTTCGCGTTCAGATTTGTAGCTCCACCGGCTTTGGTGCAGCCCCAAAGCCCACAGCGGGGGCAAGGGCATTTTGCCGGTCAACTCGGCAAATTGCATAAGGACGGTGCGAATTTCTGGCCCAAAGATGAAGTAGTAGCGCAACTCGCCGCCGTGCGCTGTAAGCGTGTAATGGTTGGCCTGACTATGTCCCAGATCGAAATGACTCCAGAATGTGTTGTCCCAGAACATGCCAAAGGCTCGATTTTGGTTAAGGCTTATGAACCACGGATGAGCCTGGTACAGGGGAGCGTTACCTGATCTGTAATGTCCACCCGGATCAGTGGCCCAAATGGTGTAGGCGCGCCCACGCAGATTTATGGGCACGGCATGCTCGCCGAGTCCCAACACCGGGGCGTAGGGAGGTAATGTGCGTTCTGTGCTTACCCAGCCATCTTGCCAGCCTAGCCCACTGCTATCGAGGTCGATTGGTTGTCCGGTGGCGTCTAAAAAATCGATGAGGCTGTTGCGGCGATGGATCTGCACTGTTAAAATGCTGGTTTTCAGCAAGATAACATCGTTTTCTTCTGTCACCGCCACATCGGGTAACGGCCACGCTGCGGCGGGTTTGACAACGGCGTATGAGAACGGTTTGGGAAAGGTGTCGTGCTGGGGACTAAGGCGTACCTGAATGATGCGTGGCGACACAACAGTGAGTTGAATATGGGCCGCTTGACAGGTGAGGGTCAGTGTATTGTCTTGCTGTCGCCAACTTTGAACCGGGCCGGGTGTATTGAAAGTATTGAAAGAAGGGGGCTGCGGTGGTGGTTGGAGACTGTTTTTTAGCGCTTGCCACCATGTGGAAAGCCCTCCACGCGGCGGCTGGAGCGGGTCGGCGTATTTCAGTTCGGCATACGCTTTTTCAACACTGTACCGCGCGCCGCGCAAAAGCAATGGTAATCCAACCGTGCGCAGAGCAAATTGAATTTGAGTCCACAATCCAAAAGCAGGTTCAGACATAATTTTCAAGGGGTGGAACTAACGTTTCTCAGTTTCACGGTTTTTCATTTGGAATATCTTCTTCTACCCATTGCAGCGCATCAACCGCAATGCCACCCACGCGCATTTCCCAATGCAAATGCGGTCCCGTCACCAGGCCGGTATTGCCAATATAGCCGATGAGATCGCCGGGTTCCACAGTTTCTCCCGCGTGAACCACCGTTTTGCTTTGATGCCAATAGCCGGTGAACACGCCCATCCCGTGATTAATAATGACTGCATTGCCCCGCACATTCAGCGGTTCGGCAAGGACGACGACGCCGGCAGCGGGGGCGTAAATGGGGTTGCCATTTCCGGCGAAGTCGGTTCCGGCGTGGAAGCCATTCACCGGGCCGCCGCCGTAGCTACGGCGCGTGCCAAACGCCGAAGTGAGGTGTGGGTCGTCCACCGGGTAGCGAAATGCCCCGCTCCACAGTTTTTGGGGTGTCACCTGATTCCATATGAAAGACAACTTTGTTGCTTCAGCTTTGACAACTTCTGGCGCAAGCAATCCTTCTCGCCCCGGCTCCACAATGATAGTCTCTGTACCATAGGGGCCGGTTGTAACCACCACGTCTCGCGTCACCGTGGATACGGCCCCATTGGGCAGCGTGGCCCGAAAAGTGACCGGGTAAACGCCAACCTCGCTCAGCGCGTGGATGCCCACCAATCCCCAGTAGTGCCTGCCGTCACCGGCAAGGGGAATGGAACGTGTTTCAAATTCGGCGGTGAGGGTGGCAGTGGTGGCAAGGGTGGCGTGGATGACCAGCGTGCGCCCCTGGATGATGCGTGGCTCTGAGAAATGGATTGACGCGAAGGGGGCCGGTAACGGTAGGGTAGCAGGCGTTGGCTGTTCGGTGGGGATGGTGAGCGTTTGCCCCACCTCAATTAGATCAACATTGGCGAGCCTGTTGACTTGGGCCAGGTGTGCGGTGCGGACCCCAAAGCGAGAGGCAATCGTGCCCAGGGTGTCGCCGGGACGGACGGTGTAGGTTTGCGTTGTGCCGATTGCGCGCCCGGCAGCAGATGTGTGATCACCGGGGATGGTGAGCGTCTGCCCGGCCAGAATTATATCGGGATTGCTGATGTTGTTTAGCGCAGTCAGTTGCGTCAGGCTCACATTGTACTTCAGCGCAATCTCAGAAAGCGTATCGCCCACTTGAATGGTATAGGTAACCTGTTCACCTTGAGCAAGGACGGTCAGGCTTATTATTGCGGAAAGGATGATGCTGAAGATGAAAATGCGACAAAATCTCAAGAAACGTGGCTCCATACTTTATGTTTTACAACCCCCGTTCGCCGCGAATGTAGGGTACACCCAATGCAGCCGGTGCGCCAATACGCTTTTTGAGGGCAGCACGCGCGCCCAATACCAACGCCACAACAGTGAGCAGGTAGGGAGTCATCTTCAAAAAGAAGCCCCAATTTGAGTTAATGTAGAGTGGGTTGATAAAACCTAGCAGCGTGGGTGGTCCCTGCAAATCCAGAATACCGCGCCGTAACGCCCCAAACAAGTACGATCCCACGGCAGCGCGCACGGGGTCCCATTGGGCGAATATCACCAGCCCAATTGCGATCCACCCTTGCCCCGATGTAGTTTGCACACTGTACCAGCCCGGCGACACGCCCAGGCTGATTGTTGCACCGGCCAACCCGGCCATGCAGCCCCCCACAAACACATACAGGTAACGCAGCCGATATACATTAACTCCCAGGGTATCTGCGGCTTCTGGTTTTTCGCCAATAGCTCTCAAATGCATACCCGGACGTGTTTTGTATATGTAAAACCACGCCAGAGGGATGAGCAAATATCCCAGATAAACCAGTATATTGTGATGGGCAAAGAAAATTGGCCCAATAATGGGAATAGACCCCAACAGCGGAATGGTGGCAGTTGGGATAAGCGGTGGATTTTGTCCGGTTAGCCCTTCGCCGAACACCATTGCCAGCCCCGTACCCAGGAACGTAAGCGACAACCCACTGACAACCTGGTCAGCCTGGAAGTGAATAGTTACCAATCCGTGTGCCAGGCTCAGGATACCGCCGGCAATCATTGCGGCCAACAATCCTATCCACGGGTTTCCGGTGGACAATGATGTGCTGAACCCGGCCATTGCGCCCAACAGCATCATGCCCTCAACGCCCAGGTTCAAAATGCCGCTGCGCTCGGTGAATATTTCGCCGACAGTGGCAAAAAGTAACACGGTGCCTGTGGCCAACCCCGCATGCAAAATGATGACTAAGTTCATACGCTTTCTCCAACAGTTCGCACCAATCGAATTTTGTACCGCAGCAAAACATCACTGCTAATAATCATGAACAGAATGAATCCTTGCAGCATCATTGCTAATCCTGAAGGCTGTAATTCGCGGCCAGCCAGAATCAGCGCGCCAAAAAGAATAGCTACCGGGACAACCGCAAATGGGTTGAGCTTGGCCAGCCAGGCGATGATAATGCCCGTGAATCCATACCCCGGCGAAATTCTCTCTTGCAGGCGATGCACGACGCCGGTGATTTCAGACATCCCTGCCAGACCCGCCAGCGCCCCGGAAACCAGCATCACCAACACAATGTTGCGCACAATGTTCAATCCGGCGTACCGGGCGGCATCGGGGTTATCCCCGATAAGTTTGATTTCGTATCCCCAGCGGCTGCGGTCTAAAATCCACCACACTATCACCACCATCACCAGTCCAAAAACAACGCCCAGGTGCAGCGTCATGCCAGATATCCGCTCCAGGCCAATTGCTTTTAAGAAACCGGTGATGGTGGGATTACCCGTTTCTATAAAGGTTTTGTAGGGGCGCGCGTAATCGGTGAGACGAGGCAACCAGGCGCTTTTAGGAAACGTCGGCGTCATTTGAAAGCCGGCGTCGCTCCATTTATTAAAGATCCAGAAATTGTTCCACAGAATCGCCACGTAATTAAGCATCAGGGTAGTGATAATTTCGTTAATTTGGAAACGAGCTTTGAGATAGCCGGGGAAAAAGGCCCAAGCAGCCCCACCGAGCATCCCCATAATGGCCATCGCTCCGATGGTAATGTATTTGGGGCTGTCGGGGGGGACCAGTGGAACCAATACTACCAGGCTTGCTCCAAATGCACCGGCATAAAATTGTCCTTCTGCGCCAATGTTCCACAGTTTCATCTTGAAGGCAATGGCGCAGGCGAGTCCCACCAGAATCAGGGGAGTGGCTTTTACCAGGGTGTCGGAAAAGACGGCCCAGCTACCGAAAGTGGCGGTGAAGAAATATTTGCTTACCATCAGTGGTTCACCGCCCACCAACTTAAGCACTACCCCGCTGATGAGAAAGGCAATTACAATTGACCCCAATGTTGTTGCCAGCGGGTACCACGGCGGGACATCTTCTATACGTTTTTCAAGAATTAGCTTCATCGGTTATTCCAATTGTCAATCAGAAATTAGTTGTGTGCAATGGTTAATTGTGCATTATTCGTTGTTGATTGTTTTGCTACCCGTCATCATTAAGCCAATTTCGTGAACATCGGCTTTGTCGGTGGAGATGATCCCCATTATTTTGCCGTTGAAAATAACGGCGATGCGGTCACTGAGGGAAAACAATTCTTCCAGTTCCTCGGAGATGAGTAGAATTGCAGCGCCCTTGTCTCGTTGTTCAAGCAACAGCGTTTGGATGGCCTCGATAGCGCCCACATCCAACCCGCGCGTGGGCTGTACGGCAACCATCACTTGCGGCGCGGTGGAAATTTCGCGCGCCAGAATTACCTTTTGCAAGTTGCCGCCAGAGAGTTTTCGCGCCGGTGTGCGGACGGTTGGGGCTAGAATATCGTATTTCTCTTTTAAGCGGCGTGCAAAGGCCCGTGCGTTGGCAAAATTGATGGACCATTTATTTCCCACAGGTTGTTTCCGATAGCACTTCATGATTGTGTTTTCGGTGATGGTGAGATTTGGGGCCGTGCCTACCCTGCTCCTGTCTTCTGGGATATGAGCCACACGATTGCGAATAGCGACAATGGGGGGGCGGTTGCCCAATTCCTGGCCGTTGACGGTAATCTGCCCTGTGCAAGCGCGCAACCCGGTGATGACTTCTGCTAGCTCGCTTTGGCCGTTACCTGCAACGCCGGCGATACCCAAGATTTCACCGCTGCGAACCTCAAATGATACCCCTCGCAATGCCGGAATGCCTTTGTTGTTGTCTGCATAAACATCTTTTACAGACAATACAACATCTCCCGGCTCGTGCGGTTTCTTTTTTACAGTGAATACAACTTCGCGGCCAACCATTAATTGGGCCAGTTTGGCCGCGGTGAGTCCTTTGGCGCTGATGCCTTCTGCGGTTACTTTGCCTTTGCGCAGTACAGTTACGCGGTCGGCGACGGCGGTGACTTCATGGAGCTTGTGACTGATAAAGATGATGGATTTACCTTGCGCCGCCATAGAACGCATGGTAGCCATTAATTCCTCAATTTCCTGGGGAGCCAACACGGCGGTTGGCTCGTCCATAATAAGGATTTCGGCGCCACGGTAGAGCATCTTTAAAAGCTCAACGCGTTGTTGTTCTCCAACGGATAGTTGCCATATTTTGGCGTTGGGCGGCACATGTAAGCCGAATTGCTCTTGCAGCGCTAATATCTTTTGGTCATACGTGGGCAAGTGCAGTATGAATTTCGGGTCATTTAAGCCCAGCAAGATGTTTTCGGTGACTGTTTGGGTGGGAACCAGCATAAAGTGCTGGTGGACCATACCAATGCCTTTGGTAATGGCGTCTTTGGGGGAGTAGAAATGCGCAACCTCATCGTAAATTTTGATTGTGCCGCTGGTAGGTTGGTACAAACCGGCCAGCACGTTCATTAGGGTACTTTTGCCAGCGCCATTCTCTCCTAAAAGGGCGTGAATTTCACCCTTTTTCAGAACAAAATTGGCGTGGTCATTTGCCAGAACGCCGGGAAAACGGACAACGATGTCTTTCATTTCGACTGCGTTGATCATAACTTTGTCCTTTGGTATTGGTCATCTGTCATTAGTTGGGCTTAATTTACGGAAAGTGGTTTTGCATGGTTTGCAAATGACAAATGACAAACACCGAGAAAGGGAGTGCAGGGCAATGCCCCACCCCCCTTCTCAGGCTAGCTTAAAACGTTGTTATTTTAGTTCAGGAAGTTCGGCAGTGATATTCTCGTTCCACCAGTACATACAGGTTTCGCACTTGCTACCGAATTGTTTGAAGCCGTCGAGATCGGCTTGTTCAAGGTGTTTGCCTTCTGGCACGACAACGTTGCCCTGGTTGTCTTTGATGGGGCCAGAGAAAACGTCAAAGCGGGTGAATTCCCCTTTGAGCATTTTATCAAGCGTGCTTTTAACCAGATCAAGGTCTTTTTGGGGCAGTTCAGCCACGCCAGGTTGCATCGTTTCGCCGGGCATAAAACCATACAAGCCCAACCCGCCACTGTCGGCATCGAAGTATTCCCAACCACCCTTCCAGGTTCCGGCGCGAGAATCTTCTACGATTTTGGCGTAAATGGGTCCCCAGTTCCAGTACATTGAGGTGAGACAGGCATCGATTTTACAATTGCCTTTGTAATCATAGGTAATACCCCATTTGCCTTTGGGGGCAGCTTCGGCAGAAGCGGGGGTATCGGCCCCGGTCATGACCACGTCGGCGCCGGCATCAAATAAGGAAGCGGCAGCTTCTTTTTCTACAATGGGGTCGTGCCAGGTGAAAATCCAGCGCACGTCAATGGAACATTCGGGGCATGTTTTTTCTACACCCAAGGCGAAGGCGTTGCCCAGGCGCAATTCTTCGGGGATGGGGAAGGTGGCGATGTATCCTAATTTGGGGTTGTTGTCCATTTTGGCGCGTGAACCGGCCAGCATCCCGGCGAGGTATTTTATGTCTTCCATCGCGCCCATCAGGTTGCCAAAGTTTGCTTCGTTAGATTTGAACCCGGTGAGGTGAATGATGTCTACGTCGGGGAATTCTTCGGCTACGGTTTCAGAGGCATCCATGTAGCCAAAGGAGGTGGTGAAGATAACGTTGAACCCTTTACGGGCCAGCGAGCGGATGACCTGTTCGGCGTCAGCACCCTCGGCTACATTCTCAACGTAGGCGGTGTGAACGTTGTCAACGTTTTGTTCAACATACTGGCGCCCTACGTCGTGAGCTTGTGTCCAGCCGCCATCATCGTGGGGGCCAACGTACACAAAAGCAACGTTGTATTTGCCCTCTTCGGGGGCCGGAATCTGGTATTTGCCAACGGTTTCGGCTGCACTAGTGGGTTGTGCGGCGGTGGGTTGTTCAACAGTCGGTTGTTCTGTTGCGGGGGCCTGTGTGGGCTGGGCGCCACCGCACTGGGCAGCTAGCAAAGCCAAAGCTAATACAACCAATGTAATGGAGATCACACGTTTCACGATACTCTCCTCCTGAAAAATAGGTTAAGGATTTTTTGAAGTAGTTGAGATTACAAAACTGCCAAAAGTTTGGGTGATAGTCCCTCCTTCCATTTTGAAGTTGTATTTTTTGAAGTGCCTATTTGTAACTGAAAAAATGGAATTTGTCAATCATTCCGCAAACAAAGAAATCAATTTAAAGTGATCGACATCCACCAGGCCGCGATCGGTTAGTTTCAGGCTGGGGATAACCGGCAATGCCAGGAAGCCCAGGGTCATAAACGGATCGTGCAGCAATGAGCCAAGCTTATGGGCGGCAACGAGCAACTCATCCATCTGGCGGTGCACCGTTTCGATGGGCTGGTTGCTCATCAATCCGGCGATGGGTAACGGCAATTGCGCCAGCACTTTGTCTCCCACAGCGATTGCCATTCCCCCCCGCGTTTCGGCGACGGCGTGCGCGGCAGTGAGCATACTTTGGTCATCTGCGCCCGCTACTACCAAATTGTGGTGGTCGTGTGCCACGGTAGACGCAAGAGCGCCCTTTGTCAGTCCCAATCCCCGCACAAAGCCCTTGCCTACATTGCCGGTTGCCAGATGCCGTTCAATGACCACCATTTTCAATATGTCGCGGCTGGGGGCAGCAATGGCGTGCCCGTGGCGGAAAGTTCCTTCTTCAATGATGTGTTCGGTGATGAGTTGGTTGGGAATTGCGCCGATGATGCGCACTTTTTTCCCCTCGGCGGGGATGGAGAGGTCTATTTTGCGCCAGTCAATGTTGATGGTGCTGCGCAACACTGTGTCGCGCTGAGGACGTTGCCAGGGTAGTATTTCCCCATTTTGGGCCGCAAGTTTGCCGCCCCGATACACCATTTCGGCGTGGATGTTGTGTATGTCAGAGAAGATCACCAGGTCGGCCCGGCGTCCAGGTGCAATGGCTCCCCGGTCGTGCAGGCCAAAGTACTCGGCGGCGTTGAGGGTAGCCAATCGGATAGCTGTAATTGGATCGATGCCGTGTTCAATGGCGGTGCGAATCATAAAGTCAATGTGTCCCTGGTCTAAAATATCGGCGGGGTGACGGTCGTCGGTACAGAAGCAGATGCGCCGGCTATTTTCGGGAGTAATCAAGGGCAACAACGGCAAAAGGTTGTGTGCATTGGTGGCCTCGCGGATGAAAATGTACATGCCCAGCCGAAGCTTTTCGCGCGCCTCTGCAACGGTGGTACATTCGTGGTCGCTATGGATACCGGCACCGGCGTAGGCATTCAACGCTTTTCCGGTTAAGCCGGGCGCATGCCCATCTTTGACTCGTTTTTTGAAGGCGCGAATTTTGTCCAGCACTTCTTCATCCCCATTTACAACACCGGGAAAGTTCATCACTTCGGCCAGGCCGAGTACATATTCCTCACTGAGTAGTTTTTCCAAATCGTACCAGTGCAAGGCAGCACCGGTAGTTTCCATATTGGTGGACGGGACGCAACTGGGGGCATTGACATAAACCGAAAGAGGGTTATGCTTTGCCATATCCATCATATAGCGGATGCCTTCCAGCCCCAGCACGTTGGCAATTTCGTGCGGATCGGTGACGACGGTGGTTGTGCCGCGCGGCACAACGGCGCGAGCAAATTCGGGCGGAGGAACCATTGCGCTTTCGATGTGCACATGGCTGTCGATGAAGCCGGGACTCACATAACGCCCTTTCAGATCGATTGTCTCCTCGGCGTGGTAGCCTTTGCCGATGCCCACAATTCTGGAATGCACAATGGCAATATCCCCTTCTATAATTTCTCCGGTAAATACGTTGATGATTTTACCGTTTTTGAGCAGTAATTTAGCGGGTGTGTCGCCGCGCGCTACTTGAATCAGGGCCGCTAATTCCATAAATCCGCTCCCGTTGCTAAAATTTTTGGAAAATGTGTTACCGTCAAGGATAACAGTAAATCGCCATCTTTTGCAGTATTAGGCTTCCTGTATTTGGGGTGACATTTGTCAGGTTTCTAAAAGTGTCTTAATTCGATAGGCAATAATTGTACCACCATTTGATGCTGTTTACAAAACATAAAAATGTGTTTTGTATTAATTTTCACTATGGGTGGATTGGCGAGAGTTACGCGTGTGCGACCTGACTGGCCAGTGTTTTGGCCTGTTTTATCTCTGGAGGAGAAACCTCTTTGCCAACAACGTGCCACTGAAGCGGATATTGTTGACTCAGGTGGTAGAGCATTTCCCACAAATCACGGTTGCTCACTGGTTTGCCATCTTTTGTTTGCCAGTTTCGCGCTTGCCAGTTTTTGACCCAGCGTGTTGCACCATCTTTCAGGTAGCTGGAGGTTGTGTAGAGGTGGATGGGGAGGGGGCGCTTGATGACCTTCAGCCCTTCGATGGCAGCTTGCAGGTGCATCCGGTTGGCTGAGGTTTCGTGTACTTGTCCGGTGAGTGTTTTTTGTGCGTCGCGGTAGCGCAGCACTACCGCCCAGCCACCAATTTTGGTTTTGCCGGAATATGACCCGGCAGTAAAGATGTGGATGGCCGTGTCGTCATCCAGTGGCAAATCGGGCTTGGGAATCTGCGCGCTGGCGAGCCGGTCGGCCCGTTCATTCCATTTGTTGCCCGCGTGCCCCTTTGTCCAATGCCAGTGGATGCGGTGGCGTTTTGTTTCAGCAGTGAGGGTTTGCCACAACTCACGGTTTTTCAATTCTGCTTTGCCGCGCCGCCAGCCGTTACGCTCCCATTTTGGGAGCCATTCGGTAATGCCCTGCCGCAGATATTGTGAATCGGTGTAAAATTCAATCTGCCGTGGTTCCGGCAGCGCGCGCAGCGCTTCGATGGCGGCGCGGAGTTCCATTTGGTTGTTGGTTGTTTTTGGCTCTGCGCCCGAAAGCTCGCGCGGGGGCTGACCGGGTTCCAGTAGAATTGCCGCCCACCCCCCCGGACCGGGGTTCGGATTGCACCCGCCGTCGGTGTAGATGGTGATTTTTTCCATAGTTTTCAGTTTTCAGTTCTCAGTTCTCAGTTTTCTACTGACAACTGAATACTGAGAACTAATAACTTTCATGCCACGCCCGCGCGTTGAAGCATGGCGCGGCTGAGTTGGTTGTGCCGCTCGATGGTGGTCGGCAGGTCGAGGGGGCGAAGTTCGCCGTCTTCCACCACAATTTTGCCATTGATGACCGAGAGCCACACGTGGGTCGGTGCGCAGGTGATGAGACTCGCCACCGGGTCGCCGAAACCGCCCGCGTGTGCCAAGTCGTCAATGCGGAAGGCGACAAAATCTGCCGCCATACCCGGCGCCAGCGCGCCGATGTCATCGCGGCGCAGCACGCTGGCGCTGCCGAGCGTCGCCAGTTCCAACGCCTCACGCGCGCTGAAACGGTCAGCACGGCTTTCAAACCCGGGCCAACCGACGCGCTGCAACAGCATTGCCTGCCGCGCTTCGCCGAGCATATGGTTGCCATCGTTGCTGGCGGAGCCATCCACACCCAATCCCACGCGCGCGCCCGCATCCACCATTTCCCGCACGGGCGCAATCCCCGATGCCAAAATCATATTGCTGCTGGGACAGTGGCACACGCCGGTATGGCTGTGCCCCAGACGGTCAATTTCATCTTTGTTGGGATGCACCATGTGCGCAAACCACACATCTTCGCCCATCCAGCCCACCGATTCGGCATACTCCACCGGACGCATGCCGAACATTTCCATGCAGAAACGGTCTTCGTCTTTCGTTTCCGCGAGATGGGTGTGCAAGTTCACCAGCGGATATTCGCGGGCGAGTCTCGCGCTTTCGCGCATCAAATCTGTGGTGACGCTGAAGGGCGAACACGGCGCCAGCCCGATGCGCAGCATCGAATAGCGGTTCGGGTTGTGAAAGGTTTCAATGGCGCGGAGGGAGTCTTTCAAGATGAAATCCTCGCTGTCGGTCACGCGGTCGGGGGGGAGTCCGCCCTTGCTTTCGCCGAGACTCATACTGCCCCGTGTGGGGTGGAAGCGCACGCCGATTTCCTGTGCCGCGCGAATTTCGTCATCAATTTTTGAGTCGTTGGGAAAAAGGTACAAATGGTCGGCCACGGTGGTTGCCCCGCTGAGGATCAGTTCCGCCAACCCGATTTTCGCGCTAACAT
>CAYPUV010000083.1:0-14870 GCA_964413895.1 uncultured Anaerolineaceae bacterium | reverse complement strand
CGTTGACACAGCAGTAGTTTTTTCGGCTATTGGGGATTGACTGAAAACCGATACCAAATAGCCGACAGTGGGAAAGTGTTATGCAATTTTGTACAGCCATCAACTGTATGGATGGGCGGGTTCAATTGCCCGTCATCAAGTATCTTCAGCAGCGATTCAACGCTGAATATGTTGATGCCATCACCGAAGCCGGACCCAATCGGATTCTATCCGCAGAAGAAAATGTCACGCATGTTCGGCAAAATATATTTGAGCGAGTGGCACTTTCCATTGAGAAACATAATTCCGTCGGTATTGCAATTGTCGGACATCATGACTGTGCCGGAAATCCGGTGCCGCAAGTTGAGCAAATCGCGCAAATCCAAAAGGCGGCACAATTTCTTCGTCAACAATATAAGGCTATAAAAATAATCGGATTATGGGTTGACGAGAATTGGGACGTTCACGAAGTTACCGCTTTTGACTATGGGTTGGAAAACGGTAAAAAAACGGCTGGCAAGTTAGCCGATAATCATCAATAATTTTATTGGTTTGGAGATGTTTTATGACCGACGCCTACAATCCACAGGTAATTGAACCCAAATGGCAAAAACAATGGGCAGATACAGAACTGTATCGCAGCAACGTTGATCCCACTAAAGAAAAATACTATGCCCTGACGATGTTCCCGTACCCGTCTGGCGACCTCCATATGGGGCACTGGTACGCCATGGTTCCTTCCGATGTGCGCGCCCGCTGGATGCGGATGCGCGGCAAAAACGTCCTCTTCCCCATTGGGTTCGATGCCTTTGGCTTGCCCGCCGAAAACGCCGCCATCAAACACAACCTGCATCCAAAAAAATGGACGTATGCCAACATCGAGCGGATGCGCGGACAATTACGCTCAATGGGAACCATGTTTGATTGGAGTCGTCAAATTGCTAGTTGCGACCCCAGCTATTACAAATGGACGGAATGGTTTTTCCTGAAACTGTATCACGCAGGGTTGGCATACAAAAAAGAATCACCGGTGGATTTTTGTCCCAATTGCAATACCACGCTGGCACGTGAGCAGGTGTGGGGCGAAGAGCGGCTATGTGAGCGGTGCGATACGCCGGTCATCAAAAAGAAGCTGAACCAGTGGTTTTTCAAAATCACCGCGTATGCCGATGAACTGCTGGACTTTTCAAAATTGGAATGGCCCGAACGGGTGAAAATCTTGCAGCGAAACTGGATTGGTCGCAGCGAAGGCGCGGAGGTTGTCTTTAAAACCGAAAAAGGCGGACATGAACTGCCCGTCTTCACCACCCGCCCCGACACGCTGTGGGGCGCAACCTTTATGGTACTGGCTCCCGAACATCCGCTGGTGGATGAACTGGTTTCAGATGAACAGCGCCCGGCAGTGGAAGACTACATCGCTACTGCCACCCGCCAAACCGATATTGAACGCCTGTCCACTGAAAAAGAAAAAACCGGCGTGTTCATCGGCGCGTATGCCATCAACCCCGTCAATCAAGCGCGCATCCCTATTTGGATTGCCGATTATGTGCTGATGGGCTACGGCACGGGCGCCATTATGGCGGTTCCCAGCGGCGATGAGCGTGACTTTGCCTTTGCCCAAAAATACAATTTGCCCATTCCGGTGGTCATCGAACCGCCAAATTGGGATGGCAGCGAGCTGGTAGAAGCATACACCGGACCCGGCAGAATGATAAACAGCGGGCAGTTTGACGGCACGGTTTCGTTGGCGAAATACAGTTTGGAAGAATGGACGCCGGAAATTGCCGCCGAATACGGCTTGCCCGCCGACATCACCGCCGAAAACGAAGGTCGGCGGGTAGTGACGCGCTGGCTGGAAGAGCGGGGTATCGGTAAATTTGCCGTCACCTATCGCTTGCACGACTGGCTCATCAGCCGTCAACGCTACTGGGGCGCACCCATCCCCATGATTGATTGCCCCAAATGCGGCATCGTCCCCGTGCCCGCCGCAGACCTGCCTGTGCTGCTGCCCGATGACGTGGAGTTTCTGCCCACTGGCGAATCGCCGCTGAAATTCCACGCAGGATTCCGCAAGACCACCTGTCCGCAGTGTGGCGGTCCCGCCGAGCGCGAAACGGACACGATGGACACCTTCATGTGTTCCAGTTGGTATCAATATGCCTATATGGATCCGCACTGGAAAGAAAACGACACCCTGGCGCTGGACGATATGCCCTTTAACCCGGTAGAGGGCAACTACTGGTTGCCCGTTGACCAATATACCGGCGGCGTGGAACACGCCACGATGCATCTGCTGTACACACGCTTCTTCACCAAGGCGATGCGCGATATGGGCATTGTTGACTTTGACGAACCGATGGTTCGGCTGTTCAATCAGGGCATCATTCTAGCAGAAGATGGCAAACGGATGAGCAAAAGTCGCGGGAATGTGGTCAATCCCGATGAATTTGTGAAACTGTATGGTGCAGACACCGTGCGCGGCTATCTGATGTTCGGCTTCCGCTGGGAGCAGGGCGGGCCCTGGAGCAGTACCGGCATTCTGGGCATCTATCGGTTTTTGGAAAAAGTGTGGGACACCGTCACCACCCCTGTGGAGATAGCGGGTGAACCATCGCCCAAACAACTGCGTGAACTGAAACGGAAACAGCATCAAACCATCGAGCGCGTCACCCGCGATTTGGAAGATTTTTCGTTCAACACGATGGTTGCCAGGCTGATGGAATACAACAATTACCTGCAAAAAGCAAAGGCAACGCCGGTGGTCAACACCCCCGATTGGCAGGCAGCGATTGAAACGCTGGTACTGCTGATGGCGCCCGGTTTCCCGCACATCACCGCAGAAATGTGGCAGCGGTTGGGGCATACCGACAGCGTGCATTTGCAATCGTGGCTCGATTGGGATGCTGAACTGGCGAAAGAAGATGAAATCACCATTGTGGTACAGGTAAACGGCAAAGTGCGCGAGCGATTCACCGCCCCCGCCGATGTGGACAGCGAAGCTGCCATCGCCAGCGCCAAAGCCCTGCCCGGCGTGAAAAAATACACTGACGGCAAAAACATCGTCAAAGAAATTTACGTGCCGGGAAAACTGGTAAATATTGTGGCACGATAGAAAATGGAGATTGGTTAATTGGAGATTTAAAAATTACCGTATCTATTCAGAGGGGATTACCGGAACACAGAGAATCACTGAGTTTTCACAGAGCCCTCAGAGATTTTTATGAAAATACTGATTTTCCTCCGTGAATCTTTGTGCTTCCTCTGTGTTTCTCTGTGCAACTGAATAGATACCAATTACCAATAACCAATCTCCGGTAACTTGGAGGCAATTATGCAAAAATCCATCATTCACACCGAAAAAGCGCCTGCGGCAGTGGGACCATACTCACAGGCAACCTGTGCCGGGATGTTTGTGTACACCGCCGGGCAAATTCCGCTCGACCCCGCCACCGGCAAAATGGTCGCCGGCGGCATCGAAGCGCAGACGCGCCGCGCGCTGGAAAACCTGCAAGCGGTGCTGGAAGCCGCCGGTGCCGGACTCGATTCGGTGCTGAAAACCACCGTCTTTTTGCAGGATATTGCCGAATTCGCCGCGATGAATGGCGTATATGCCGAATTCTTCCCCGAAAACCCGCCGGCTCGCAGCGCGGTGCAGGTGGCGGCGTTGCCGCTCGGCGCGCGCGTGGAAATCGAAGCGGTGGCGCTGGTGAAAGATTAGCCGCCGAGTACCGAGTATTTTGAAACGTTGAACTCGAAACCCGAACTCCGAGACTTTATGACTCTCGCTGATTGGCGGCGCACCGTTGCGGAAATGTATGCCGACGTGCGCCGCACGGCGAAAACTGACCCTCGCTGCGCGTGGGAACAATTCCGTGCGCGACGCGATGACCTGTTTCTTCGCCACCCCCAAACCCCGCTGACCCCCGCCCAGCGCGCAAATTTCACCGGATTACCCTACTTTCCCTACAACTCCTCGTGGCGGTTGACGGGCACACTGCACCCGCCCCGCAACCGAGACACGGCAATTGTGACCCTGCCCGCGGACGGCGCGTTTCGGCACACGCCGGTAGCGCAGATACACTTTCACTTTAAAAATGAACCGTTGGAATTGACGTTATTTTGGATTGAAGGGTATGGCGGGGGATTGTTTTTGCCATTCAAAGATGCCACTGCGGGTGCGGAAACGTTCGGCGGCGGGCGGTATCTGTACGATACTATCAAAGGGGCAGACCTCGGTGCGGGCGAAACCGAAATCGTGCTCGATTTCAATTTTGCGTATAATCCATCGTGCGCGTACGATAGCCGCTGGGTGTGTCCACTGTCGCCGCCGGAGAACACGCTATTGGTGGCGGTCACGGCGGGTGAGCGAGATTTTCACACCGTGCCAAACGAATAGCATCTGGCAACCGATTGTCAGAGACTGTTGCCGACCGGGTAACTTTTGACAGGATTAACAGGATGTACAGAATTACTTTTGACAAAAGTAACTATTCAGGGTGTTTGCCGGAACACAGAGAATCACCGAGTTTTCACAGAGACCCCAGAGATTTTTACGAAAGTACTGATTTTCCTCAGTGAATCTTTGTGTTTCCTCATGTGTTTCTTTGTGTAACTGAATAGTTACTAATAAAAATAAAAAATCTTGTAAATCCTGTCAGTACTGCCTCTGTGTCATCCGTGTGCTATTTTCCATCCGCTCGAATTTTCTGCCGTAGTTCGTCAATTGGGTGCAGCGAACCATCTGCCCCCTCAAAATACCAGTGTTCCCACCCGTTGCATGGACTCCCCCCCGACAGGTGTTTCCCCAACTGATGAATGGAGCCTTCGTCGCCATTGAGCTTCAATTTGCCATCTGGTTTAACCCGCGCCGCCACCAGCCGATTTCCCCGAAAAAATAATTTCTGTCCCGGCATCAATAACCCTGTTTCTAGCAATTGCACAAACGGCACGCGCGGCGCAAACCGTTTTTTGTCGCGCACATCGAACACATCTGCATCAAACATTTCTGGTGAAACGCTATCAATTCGTCGTTGCGCCACTGCGATGTATTGCGGCTCACGTTCAACGCCAATCCAATGGCGATGCAGTTTTTTGGCCACTGCGCCGGTGGTTCCACTGCCAAAAAACGGGTCGAGCACCACGTCGCCAGGGTTGGTGGATGAAAGAATCACGCGGTAGAGGAGCGCCTCCGGTTTTTGGGTGGAATGCGCTTTTTTGCCGTCAACTTTTTGTCGTTCTCGTCCACTGGCAATGGGGAGTATCCAATCGCTGCGAAGTTGTTTGCCATCGTTGAAGGCTTTCATAGCGTGGTAGTTGAAGGTGTAGCGCGCGCCTTTGGCTTTGCTTGCCCAAACGAGCGTTTCGTGGGCGTTGGTAAAGCGCACCCCGCGAAAGTTGGGCATTGGGTTGGTTTTTATCCACACCACGTCATTCAAAAACCAAAAACCCAAATCTTGCATAATCGCACCGATGCGGTAAATGTTGTGGTATGAACCGATGACCCAAATAGTGCCGCTATCTTTCAGCACCCGACGGGCGGCGGTGAGCCACTGGCGCGAAAATTCATCATATTGCTCAAAACTGCTCAATTTGTCCCAAGCGTCATCCACCGCGTCAACTTTGGTCATATTGGGGCGCCATAAATCGCTCTGCAATTGCAAATTGTATGGCGGGTCGGCGAAAATCATGTCCACCGAGTTTTCCGGCAGCGTGTGCAGCATTTCGATGGTGTCGCCGGCAAGTATTTGATTCAAGGGGAGCGAAATATGGGTCATAGTTTCAAGGTTGCAGGGTGGCAAGGTTGCAACTCTGCTAATTTTCTTCCAGTCGAAAGCCTTTACTATTGAAATGCTGCTGCACCGATTCGATGTCATCGGGCAGAAGCCATTGTTTGCTTCCCCCATCGAAGCGTCTGCCAGGTACGTTTTTCACGGCGGCGAGCATTTCCTGGAAGGTGCCGCCCACAATTACCAATCGGCGATTGCCTATCATCACTCGAATCTGGTCGCGGTGGTTATGCTGAATTTGGGCGGTGCGGGCAGGGGCAGGGGGCGGTGATGCTTCTGCGGCGCCAGTTGGCTCATTCATAAAGGCCAGCTCTTCTTCAGAAAAATAGGGCATATCCTCTGGCAGAGGGGGTGGAGTGTCCATTGTTGGGAGTCTTTGGGAAGCGGGCTGTGGCGGTGACTGAGTGATGGTAGTGATTTGTTCCAACTGTAGCTGTTTGTTTTCAAAATACGAGTTCAGTTCCGGTAGCGAACCGGAGAGTATCCACCGTTTGCTATTGCCATCAAAGCGACGTTCTGGCAGGGCTTTGATAGCTGCCAGTAAGTCGGAAAATGGCGCTCCGGTGACAACAGCTCGAATGTTGTCGGTTTCGATTTTTATCTGGTCTTTTGATGGTGGTGCAGCTGGTGTGGCATCAGGGGGAACAGGCGTGCCGCCTTCCAGCACAAAGCCGCTATTTTCAATTTGCCCGCGCACCATCTCTGGCGAGGCATCCACTAGCCACAATTTTTGTTCGCCCACGTAGCGGCGATTGGGTAGACTTTTTACCACTGCTAACAGCGTCTTAAAATCGCCGCCGGTGATAAAATAGTCCATATTTTGCACCCGAATTTTAATTTTGTCTCCTTGCATGGTCCCTCCTCGCAAAGATTTGCTGGTTATTTGATGAGCGTGTGGTGTTGTTTGTGTGGTTGAGTGTGGTCGGGGGTGAAACGAATGGTGGTAACTGCGCCAGCATCATTAGAAAGGGCAAGCCTTCCTTTGAGGTCTTTTTCCACCAGAAACTGAAGCAGTTGCAGCCCAACATTGTGTCGGTGAAGTTGTAGCGTTTCCGCCGGATACCCTGGCCCATCATCTCGATACTCCAGGAGAATTGTTTCACCTTCGTCACAAATATTTACGGTGATACGTCCGCTTGTGCGATGTGGCATAGCATATTTGATAGTGTTGGTGGTTAATTCATTTAAGATTAATGCCAGATTGTTGGCATATTTTGCTCCTACAAAGATGAAAGAGTCAGTTACATAAACGGTGACATGTTGATGTGCGGGAAGTGCGGCTAATACAGAGTTTATTACCTGCTTAACCAGGTTACTCAATGATAATGGTGACCACTGGGTACTGGACAACATCCGGTGGACGGTGGCAAACCCTTGAATACGCTGGGTTAAGTTTTGCATAGTTGTTTGATATGCTGGATGGTTTTTTAAGTTGCTTTGGTGTTGCTCAATACTGATAAGCCCAAGAATGGTATTTAGGTTGTTTTGCACGCGATGGTTCACTTCGCGCAGCAACATTGCTTTGGTTTCGGTATCACGTTGAGCTTGCGCATGCAGCCGTGCATTTTCCAGCGCAATGGCTGCTTGATTGGCAAACGCTTCCACCATACGGATGGTATCCAATGTGGGGACACGTTCGTCAATTGGCTCATCCACCGATATGACGCCGATGCGTGCGCCGTGTGTGTCATACAGCGGCACAAACAGGGCATCATAGGGGTGCCAATAACCAGGTCCTTTATAGTCCATATCAGGAATTAACATAACTCCATGGGTTTCTTTACTCCAAGTAACCTCATCGTGGCGAATGAAATAAGACTGACTAATGCGAAATTTTTCTTTCATCTCAATTGCAAATTGAGACCACTGGTACACGGTGTTGGAAAGCAGTTCTCGTTCTTGTTCTGTTGCCCCAGCCATCGCTTGCACGGTGAGTGTGTCTGTTTCCGGATCGTAGAGGTTCATTACAGCAATGCGGAAGCCAAGTTTTTGCGTTCCTTCGACAATTTGGGTCAAGACTTGTTGTAAATTTAACCCGCGATGTAAAAGGGTGCTTGCCTCCAAAATGTGATTCAGCTGTTGCGCCTGTTGTTGGGTTTTTTGGAAGAGACGGGCATTTTCAATAGCTATTGCCACATGCCCGGCAAAGGTTACAGCTAAATTCATATGGTCGGACGTAAAGTCGGTGGGGTCAATGTTATCCAGTGCCAGTATCCCAATAACCTCATTATGCACAATTAGTGGAAGACCAAGCCATGATTTGATGTATTGAAACCGATCGTCGGTGAAACTGCCATATGATGTCGCTGTAGTATCGGGCAACAGCAGTGGTTTTCGACTTTGAATAACTGTGGTATTGGGATTGTCTCCTGGAATAGGAAAGTGGATGCCAATAATCTCGTCAATATCCAGTTGTCCACGCCCGGAAACAATTTCAAGATAATTGTCGTGTAATAACTGTACCACAGCACTTTCGCAAGGAATAACCTGTTCCAATTGTTCCAGAATTTGGTTTAACCGCTCATCGAGACTTAATGTCTCGGTGATAGCGGTGATTGCTTGAAGCAATAGCCTAGCTTCATTCTTTTCCATTTTTTTTCGTGTATCACCCTACGTTATGGAACGGAACTTGTATCTACTCGAAGTGAACAGTCACCGGAACTTACGTTTCATTATCGCAAAAATCTAAAAAAAGCGCAACTGGAATACGCAACAAACGATGCGCGCACAATTGACCAACTTGTCGCTTGTCGGTACACTTTGTATGAACATTGAACGATGAAACGATTTGAGGAGGCTTCATCAATGGAAAAGGAAAAACCGACCATCGTTGTGTTGGATGGCGACCAGACCGGGCAGGAACTATTGGAGGAGGCGCTGCGCGTGCTTGACCCGACGGTGACAGGGATGGACTGTCAGTTTGAACGTGTCAATCTGAGTCTGGAAAATCGACGGAAAACGAAAAATAATGTTGTGTATGAAGCGGCGGCACGGATGCGCGAAACCGGCTATGGATTGAAAGCCGCCACCATCACCCCGGAAGTGAAGGGCGATGTGGGCAGTCCCAACGCTATTTTGCGTGATGAAGTGAACGGTACGGTGATTGTGCGCACGGGGCGACGTATCCCCGGTATCCGCCCGACGGGTGGCGCGTATGCCCCCATTTCGGTGGTGCGCATGGCGGTGGGCGATGCCTACGGCGCGAAAGAGGAACGTAAGGGTGTTGGACTGGATGAAATCGCCGTGCGTACTGAAACGATTGACCGTCGCACCTGCCGCGCAGTGGCAGAATTCGCGTTTCGGCATGCCAAACGGATGGGCGTGAAAGTGTTTGGTGGCCCAAAATACACGGTCAGTCCGGTGTATGAAGGAATGCTGAAGGAAGAAATGGACGCGGCGGCAAAACGCTATCCCGATGTGCCCTACGAGCCGCAACTGATTGATGCCACGTATGCGCTGCTGCTTACCAATGGCGGTGATGGGATGGTTATCCCCGCGCTAAATCGTGACGGTGATTGCCTGAGCGATTATGTACTGCAAATGTTCGGCTCTATTGCCGGGGCAGAATCGCTGTTGCTGTCGTTTGATGATTCCTGGAATTTGAATGTGGTCATGGCAGAAGCACCGCATGGCACAGCGCCGTCGTTAGAAGGGAAGAATATCGCCAACCCAATGGCAATGATCTTGGCGGGCGCAGCATTGTTGCGCTACATGGATTTGCCGCTGGCAACACAAGCCTCGCGTGCCATTTACGAATCAGTGTTTGAGGCTATCCATCACGGTATTCGCACGCCGGATTTGGGCGGTAGCACCATGACCACCGAATTTACCGACGACATTATTCGGCGGGTGAAAGCCAAACTGGAAGTTTGGCAGGTGATGGGGAGTTAAACTTGCAAAGCACAACCCCCTTATGGTGGAACGCGGTCATCATTTTTGCGGCGGCAATTTTGTATGCCACGCTACACAGTGCGCTGGCATCGCTTACCGTAAAAAGTGTGTTGGATAAAACTTTGGGGCGCTGGTACCGGCTGTTTTTTAACACGGTGGCAGGTGTCACGCTGCTGCCGGTGCTGGCGCTGGTTCCGTTGCTCCCAGACCGGATGTTGTACGCTGCGCCATCGCCCTGGCGTTGGACGTTGCTTTTTGTGGAAGGGGCGGCGGTGCTGTTGGCGGTGCTGCCATTCATCCAAACCGATATTTGGCACTTTTTGGGTTTGCGCCAGTTGATGCAAGCTGTGCCGCCAGCGCACATGCCGTTTAAAGAGGTGGGATTGTATCGGCAGGTGCGCCATCCCGGCTATTTTTTCAGCGTCATTTTTCTGTGGACAAGCCCGCTGATGACCCTCAATCAGGCGTTGCTGTATGCCGCGTTCACTCTGTATCTGTGGGTGGGCGCGATTTTTGAAGAGCGAAAACTGGTGCGCGAGTTCGGTGAGGTGTACCGCGATTATCAACGCCGCGTGCCGATGCTCATCCCGTGGAACGTGTCACTGTGGAAATGAAAAACCTGCGTAATAAAATTATTATCGGCATCATATTGGGTGTGGCGGTGATGGTCGGTTTGGGCATTTACGCCGATTTCACTGAAATGGCGCGGCTGTTGCGCGCGTTTCGGTGGGCGTTGCTGCCCGCCATCATCGGGCTGACGCTCATCAATTACCTGCTCCGATTTTCAAAATGGCATTTTTACCTGCGCCAAATCGGCATCAGCAATTTGGGCTGGTGGGCTGACTTGCGCGTCTTTTTGGGCGGATTCGGATTTTCGCTCACGCCGGGGAAAGCGGGTGAGCTGGTGCGGCTGTTGTGGCTGAAAAACTTGGCGGGGGTGCATCCTGCTCAAACCGCCCCCGTCGCCATCGCTGAGCGGCTCACCGACGGCATTGCTATGGTAATTTTGTCGTTGGTGGGGGGGCTGATGTATCCGCAATTCACCCCCGCCGCGCTGGCCATCGGCACGGTACTGGTGGTGGCAGTCATCGTCATCCAAATTCGCCCGCTGGCGCTGTGGGCGCTTGGCGTGGGGGAAAAACTGCCACTGGCGGCGAGATTCATCCATCACCTGCACGCGCTGTACGATAACGCTTACGAGTTGCTGCGGCTGAAAAACCTGCTCATCGCCGTAACGCTGGGCACGGCGGCGTGGGTCAGCGAGGGGGTTGCGCTGTATCTGGTTCTGCGAGGATTGGATATGCCTGCCAGCGTGCAATTGGTGGAATTGTCGGTGTTCATTCTGGCATTCGCCTCGGTGGCGGGCGGTGCGTCGGGTGTACCGGGCGGTTTGGGCGTGACCGAAGGCGGGTTGACCGGTATGTTGCAATTGCTGGCGGGCGCATCGGAGAATATTGCCGCCACCGCCACCCTGCTCATTCGCTTTGCCACTATGTGGTTTGGGGTGGTGTTGGGATTGCTCATCCAAGCAGTGTGGCGTGATTCTTTGTATGGGCAGAGCGATACCGCCGATTTGGACGCGCTGTCGGCGGCGATTTCCGCGCCATCGGACTGATGGCATGCCGTAGCGGTTCATTGAATTGAAAAAGAGGTCGCCGGCGTTGGCGACCTCTTTCATTTTGGGATTTCTGGGCTAGTTGTGCCCCCCGCCACCACCACCGGGCATTCCCGGCATTGGTGTTGGGTGCGGTATCTCGGTCGGCATTTCGGTGGGCATTGCAGTTGGGTGCGGCATTTCGGTGGGATGCGGCATCGCGGTCGGCATTTCGGTGGGGTGCGGCATCGCGGTCGGCATTTCGGTGGGGTGCGGCATCGCGGTCGGCATTTCGGTGGGGGTAGCGATGGGGCTGATCGGCATGATATTTTGATGTTGCCCTTGGTGTTGTTCGCGCAGTTGTTCGGTGTTTTGCAGGGTGGTTTGCACCTGCTCTTGCGCCTGTTCAATGGCCATTTGCGCGTGTTGTAATGCCTGCTGGGTGGCATTCTGCGCTTGAATTTCAGCCAGTTTTTTCTGCTGTGTTTGCAATGTTTCTTGAGCGTGGGTCAGAATACCTTGCTGCACCGTTTCTGGCGATTGGGCTGCTAGTTGCAGTGCTTTGTCGAGATGCTGTTGCAAGCGGGTGACGGCGGCGTCATCCACAGTTTCGCCTTTTTCCACAAGCTGCACCATCTCTTGCGTCCGTTCCTGCGCCAAATTCAAATGAAGTACGGCTTCGGCGGCGGGGTCATTGACCAGTTGCAAGCGGGTTTCTTCCATTGCCAATTTTATCGGATACAGTGGTGAATCGGGCAAACTTTGTGCTGCAGCGAGTGCCGTTCCCCCGGCGGAACCAAATACCATTGTGAAAATTAAAGATGCTTTGACAATAAATGAGCTTATCATGGGTTGTCTCCTTTTTCGTGAATTGGATGGTTTCTTTGGGAATTTCTGACCAATCCACTTATTAAGACGTTCCACCGGCCCCAGCGATACCACCGGTGCAGATGAATTTTCAATTGTGTTTAAAAATTGGCGGCGGTCAGCTGCCAATTCTGCCGCCGATGGCGTTTCTACCGGTTGCAGGGCATCCAAAGAGACAATCGTTTCCAGCAGCGCGCGGAGTTCGTCGGCGTGAGCAGGGTAATCCCCCACAATGTCAGCGATGGGTTCCCCCGCTTGGCGACGTGTAATGGCAATATCGAGCAGGTTTGCCAATTGAATATTCATTGCATAACCTCTCCGCTGCGAGCGAGATGGCGTTGCAGTGCTCCCAGCGCCCTGTGTTGTAATGCTTTTACGGCGGTGACCGGTTTGTTCATAATTTCAGCCGTTTCTTGGTTCGATAATCCTTGTAAAAATTTCAATGCAATAACTTCTTGTTGGTCGGGTGTGAGTGTGCACAATGCCGCGCGAATGGTCGCCGCATCAATTTGGCGTTCGGCGGTTGCCACCGGGTCGTCGTCATCATCCACCAGCGATTCTTCCAGTGGCAAATGCCGCCGAAACTTCCGCCGGCGATAATGGTCAATCACCGCGTTGTGCGCAGTGCGGTACAGCCACGCCGAAATTTGCTCGATGGGGGTATTTGGCTGGCGAGCTGCTTTTACCAGCTTTTGAAACACATCGGCGGTTAAGTCGCGCGCAGTATCCACATCCCCCACCTGTCGGTAAACGTACCGGTAGATGGGTGTGTGATATTCGTCGTAAATTTGTACCAACGATTGTTGGTCGGTTAAGGTTGCATGCATGCGGTTGCTGGTTACGGTCAGAATTTCCCTGTTATCTTTTATGACGTATGACAACGAAAAGAGATACCGGCAAAAAAAGAGCCAACCTCATGGTACACACCGATGAGACTGGCTCATAATTTTGCATGCCGTTATTGTTGGTTGCGCATCCACGGAGGGCCGCCGCCCTGTTCTGTGCCGCGCGGATTGGCAACAGATGGTGCGGTCGGTTCCCAACTGCGAACATATTGCACCACCGCATCAATTTCAACCGATGTCAACCGGTCGCCGAACGCGGGCATAATGGAACCGGGACGATGTCCGCCATAGGTGATGGTTTGTTTCATCGCGGCATCGGTAACTTTTGATAAAACCTGCTGGCTATTGAGCGCGGGTCCCGCGCCGCCGCTGCCATTTTCGCCGTGACACACGCTGCACGTGCTGTCAAAAATCTGTTGCCCCAATGCCAGCACCTCTTCGGGATTGTTCAGGTCAATTTGGCGCGGCGCGGGCGGTGTCAGCGCAATGCCCGCACTGTTGATGGTATCCCAATTTTGCAGGAAGGCGATGATGGCGGCAATATCCTCATCTGTCAATTTGCCATCCCACGATTGCATCATCGTGCCCGGCACACCCTCGCGGATGGTGCGGGCGAGGTCGGCGCTGTCGGTGGCGCGCACGGCGGGGTCGTTCAGCGGCACAGCCAGCGATGAACCTTCGCCGTTGACGCCGTGGCAGGTGGTGCAGTTGGCGGCAAACAGTTCGATGCCGTGCGCCCACGTTTCGCCATTTTGCGGGTCGAGCGCGACAATCTGCGCCAGAAAATCCTCCGTCACATCCGGCACGGGCAAGGTGGGCGGAATCAACCCCCGTTCCGCCGAAAGTTCATTCACCTGCGCCCAGTCCACATACCGGATGAACGCCACCAATTCGTCAATTTGATAATCGTTCAAACTGCCGCCTTCATCAACGTGCCATGCGGGCATGGTGGTATCGTACCGCCCGCGCGCGATGGTTTTGAACAGAAAATCGTAATCGGCGGTGCGTAAACCATCGTTATCCAGCGGCGGTGTCGCGCCGATGCCTTCGCCCTGTGCGCCGTGACACACCGCGCAATTTTCCACGTACTGCACCGATGCATCAGAGACATACTGCTGTCGCAAATTTTCTTGCGCCAACTCCATCCGCAACGGCTCTGCCAGCCAGTACAGTGGCAGGGCGATTATCAATAAAAGCAATGAAAAAACGGTGATGAGCATATATTTGTTCATGATGGATGTGCCTCCATTAACCGGCGGGTGGATAGGCGACTTGTTGCGCCTCAAAATTGTCGCGGGAAATGATTTTTCCGGTGTCTACAACGACTATCCCGTTTTCAAAGGTGATGGGAAAAACGTCGAGCGCACGGGGCGCGGGGGGATTTTCCACATCACCGGCAATATCAAACTGAGACGCATGGCACGGGCAGATAAACTTGTTTTGGTCGGCGTGCCATGCGATGGAACAACCCAGATGGGTGCAACGGCGATACAGCGCCAAAAAACCGCCGTCATCGAGCCGCGCCAAAAAGAAGCGACCATCGGGAAATTCGGTGATGGTTCCGGGCGGGAAAGATGCGATTTCACCAGCTTTCAAGATGCCGCCAAATTCCCCTTCGATTTTACGCGGGGCAAGGTAGGTCAGCCCGATGCCTGCCGCTTCGAGCAGTGCCACCGCGCCGAGCACATTCGCGCCCAGTTTCAAAAAATCGCGGCGGGTGAGTTTTGGCTCGGTTTTGGGTGTGGTTTCGTTTGTCATCGTTACTTCCTTTACCCTATGGTTACATAAACACAGAGTTTTGTATAGCATGTTTATCGTGATTGCACGGCTGTTGCACCTGTGCCCTTTGGGTGCAGGCGTGAGAGCGAGGGGGACAAAGTCCCCCTCGCTCACCCCTTTTTGTTCCCC
>CAYPUV010000082.1:0-14908 GCA_964413895.1 uncultured Anaerolineaceae bacterium | reverse complement strand
GGTTATACCGTCGGTCTGGAATTGGCGTAAATGATACGCCTCACCATACCCCGAAGATTTAATAATTATTTACTTGGTTAAAAATTCTTGTGTCTTCTCGGTGCCATCTGAACATTTCTGCTCAAAGCTAAAATGTAAGAGGCTCCACACAAGCTATAAGTTTAATCGCAACGTTGTCTAATGTCAAAAATGGTAGGTTTAGTCAGTTTTTATCCAGCACCTCGCGTACTTTACGAGCCAGGATGGATGGGGTAAAAGGTCTTTGCAGAAATACATTGTCAGCATCTAGCATGCCGTGATACACAATGGCATCATCCGTGTAGCCCGAAGTGAACAATACTTTGATATTGGGGCGTATAGCCAGAAGACGATTCGCCAACTCCTTGCCTCCCAGTAGAGGCATCACCATATCTGTGAGCAGCAGGTGAATCTCAAGCTCAGGATGCATTTGAACCAGCCGCAGAGCTTTTTCTCCATTGGCTGCTTCCAGTACGGTATAACCTTGTTCGCGCAGAGTGCGGGCCGCCAGTTCGCGTACCAATATTTCGTCTTCAGCCAAGAGGATTGTTTCCGTACCTCGTGGCATGCTAGGAGATTCGTTATGCTCGGATAGTGGACTGGCTTCAACCTCAACGCGGGGCAGGTAAATCTTGAAAGTTGTTCCCCGCCCTATTTCGCTATAGACCCAGATGTGTCCGCCGCATTGTTTGACAATGCCGTAGACGGTGGCCAACCCCAGGCCGGTTCCCTTACCCTCTTCTTTGGTGGTGAAGAAGGGTTCGAAAATGTGAGTTTGTACTTCTTCGCTCATCCCAACTCCAGTGTCGCTGACAGCCAACAATACATACTTGCCCGGTGGCGCGTCAAAGTGACTGGCGGTGTAGGTCTCGTCCAGAACCACATTGGCCGTCTCGATAGTTAGCCGGCCGCCCTCTGGCATAGCGTCGCGAGCATTGACAGCCAGGTTGACAATGACTTGCTTGATTTGGACCGGGTCTATTCTTGTTGACCACAAATCAGGGAAAAGGATGGTTTCCATCTGGATGTCTTTGCTGATGATGCGTTGCAGCATCGTGTCTGTCTCGTCCACTATGGCATTCAAATTTAGAACTTTCGGTTCAATGGTCTGTTTGCGGCTAAAGATCAGCAGTTGGCGGATCAGGTCGGCTGCATGCTGGCCTGAGTGAAGAATATTGCCCACCAACCTTTGATTTGGGTCGTCTGGTGGCAGCCGCATTTGCATCAATTCAGCAAAACCATTGATGGCCGTCAGCAAGTTATTGAAGTCGTGGGCGATACCCCCGGTTAACCGGCCGATTGCTTCCATCTTCTGCGCCTGACGATATTGCTCCTCCAGTTGTAATTTGTCGGTCACGTCACGCGCCACCTTTACGTAATTGATCATTTCGCCGTTCTCGTTGCGCACCGGGGTGATGGTGGCATCTTCGGTGTAGAAGGTACCATCTTTCTTTTTGTTGACAAATCGCCCGCGCCATATCTCTCCGGCGGTGATGGTCTTCCACAGTTCCCGGTAAAAAGCCGCGTCTTGTTTGCCGCTGTTGAGGATACGCGGGTTTTGACCAACGGCTTCTGCTTGGTTGTAACCGGTGGTCTGTCTAAAGGCAGAGTTGACGAAGAGTATCGTCCCTTCAGCATCGGTGATAATCACATTTTCGGCGGCCTGCTCGATGGCAATGCTCAAGCGCCGGTGGGTCTGGGTCAGACGCGCCCGGGCCAATGCCCCCGCCACCTGATCGGCCACGCTCCAGGCCAGGTTAACTTCTTCAGCCGAGAAAGAGTGTGGCTCAATGGCATCCAGGCTTAGACTGCCCACCACCTCTCCTGCGATGATAAGGGGCAGCATGAGTAGCGATACGGTACCGTGCTGGCGTAGCAGACCGTGGACCGGCGCCAGACGCGGGTCGCTTTGGGCATCGCCCACGACCAGCGGCGCTTTGCGGTTGAGCAGGTATTGGAACGAAGGATTGTTTTCGACAGGGATGGTTTCGTTCAACATCGGCGGTTGGCCATTGGTCAAGTACTCAGCAACAACTACTGCTTCAGTTTTCTTCTCGTTCAACAAGATGGCGGCGGCTTGGGGTATGTCGAAGGCCACGGCCAGTTCGCGACAGGCCGTTTCCAAAATGGTTTCCGGTTCCGTCTCGGTGGACGAAGCCGCGATGACTTGGTTGAGCAGGGTCAGTTCGCGGTTGTGGCGGCGAATTTCTTCCTCAGTCCGCACTCGACTGGTAATGTCACGTGCAATACCCAGTAGACGTCCATCGGGTAGCATTTTTGCGCTGATCTCAACGGAAACAAGGGTCCCATCTTTGCGTTTGAGCCATCGTTCACTGACTGCGGTTTTTCCTATACGAAGTTCATTCAGCTGCAGAGGCGATGTCGCCAGGTCTTCCCTCGGTATCAGGTCGCTGATATGCATGCGGAGGAATTCGTCGCGGGAATACCCTAACATCGTGCATCCGCCCGTGTTCACGTCTATGTAATTTCCTTGAGAATCAGCAATAAAGATACCGTCAGTAGCTTGTTCGACGAGAGTGCGATATCGTTCTTCGCTTTCTCGTAACGTCTCCTCCGCTCGTTTGTGCTCGGTGACGTCGCTGACCACGCCATAAATGATTTTGGAAGTACCCTGACTATGCACCCGTGCGCTGTCACGTACCCAAATAACCTGTCCATCGGATCGGATCAGGCGATATTCCATTTCGCTGTTCCGTCCCTTCGCCAACTGCACTGCCTGGTCCGACGCAACAGCTCTGTCGTCAGGATGGATTACCGATGATAGCCAGAAGTCCCAGTCGGTCAGAAATTTTCTCCAGGGGTAGCCGGTTAAAGCTTCAATGTTGGGTGAAAGATAGCGGTTCACGTAGTTGCCGTCTTCAGTCACCTCGGTCACATAAATATGATCACTGATGGAAGAGATGACTTGGCGGAACCGCTCTTTGCTTGCCCGCAATTCCTCCTCCGTCTGTTTGTGCTTCGTAATATCGCGGCCGGTGGCATAGATCAACTGTTTTTCAGAGGAGGCAATCGCATTCCATAAAAACCATTTGTAGGAACCGTCTTTGCACAAGCCGCGATTCTCAAAGGAAATTGTATCTACACCGGTAGAGAGTTTTTGGAACACGGACATTGTGGCTGGCCTGTCTTCGGGGTGGATGAAATCAACGAAAGGTCTGGCCAACAGCTCCTCGCTGGTGAAGCCAAGCGTCTTTTCCCAGGCCAGATTCAATTCCTTGAAATGCCCATCGAAACCGATGACACAGCGCATATCAAGCGAAAGCGCAAAAAATTCGTCACACTCAGCAATATTTGGATTCTCACTCATCATAAACCTCTTAACCCTTACTCCAATGCATCTTCGACTCTATAAAACAGAACCGACTTATCAATAGGTTAACACAAAACCTCTTCAGACACATCCGGTGTCTGGGGGATTTTGAAGAGGACGGGTGGTGGAATTTTTTGTCGGTCAGGTGGGGGAGCTATTTCTCGGTCAGGTGCCCAGATTGTGTTGCAGGGCGAAGGTCACGGCCTCGGTGTGGCTGGCGACGCCCAACTTGACGAGGATGTTGCTAACATCGGTCTTGACGGTAGAATGGCTGGTTTCCAGGCGCTCGGCGATTTCGGGGTTACTCAGCCCTTCAACCAGCAGCGCCAGTACGTCGCGTTCGCGTGGGGTCAAATCGTGGCCCGGCGAAGGTGGCCGGTCAGTATGGGCAGCCCGGATAGCGTTGGCCAGTTCATCAATCGAGACGTTCTTCAGCAGATAGCCAACAGCTCCGGCTTGCAAGGCCCTCCCGACCATCGTTTCTTCCTTAAAACTGGTCAGGGCAATCACTTGAATGTCTGGGAACTGCTGGCGGATGGCGCGGGTGGCGGCCACGCCGTCCATTTCGGGCATCACCAGGTCCATTAACACCACGTCAGGTTGGAGTTCAGCACACAGGCGCAGCGCCTCGACGCTATTGGCGGCCTCACCCACCAACTGCAAATCGTCAAAGGCCTGCAACATAACCGCCAATCCACGTCGAACCATGTCGTAGTCGTCCACAAGCATCACCCGAACGGGGGTTGGATTAGTCATAGAAGTCCCTTTCATTACAGATTCAGTCGAACGACCGCGACTTTCATACAAGGTTAACACAAAACCTCCTCAGACACATCCGGTGTCTGGGGGATTTTGAGGAGGACAGGTGATGGAATTTTTTATCGGTCAGGTGGGGGAGACGCTTCTCGGTCAGGTGACCAGCTTGTGTTGGAGGGCGAGGGTCACGGCCTCGACGCGGCTGGTGACGCCCAACTTGGCGAGGATGTTGCTGACGTGAGTTTTAACGGTGGAACGACTGACGCTCAACCGCTCGGCGATTTCGGGATTATTTAACCCTTCGACCAGCAGCGCCAGCACGTCACGTTCGCGTGGGGTCAAGTCGTGGCCCAGTGGGAGCGGCTGGGTGGCAGCTTTTATCAGGGCCTGGGCCGCCGCTGGAGCGAGGGTGGGCCGACCGGCTTTCGCAGCCCGGATAGCGTTGGCCAGTTCATCAATCGAGACGTCCTTGAACAGATAGCCAACAGCTCCGGCTTGCAAAGCCTTCCCGACCATCGCATCTTCCTTAAAACTGGTCAGGGCAATCACTTGAGTGTCGGGAAATTGCTGACGAATAGCGCGGGTGGTGTCTATGCCGTCCATTTCGGGCATCACCAGGTCCATTAACACCACGTCAGGTTGGAGTTCAGCGCACAGGCGCAACGCCTCGACGCCATTGGCGGCCTCACCGATCAACTGCAAATCATCAAATGCTTGCAGAAAGACGGCCAGTCCACGTCGGACCATCTCATGATCGTCCACTAAAATTACACGAATGGGGATTGGTTCAGTCATAACTGTTCTCTCTTTCTGTATTTGACCAAATGACCACCACTTCTGTACCGTGACCAGGCCGGCTATTAATTTTTAGCGTTGCCCCAACGGCATTGGCCCGCTCGTGCATAATGTTCAAGCCCATGTGTCCTGCGGGGATCTGGGTCGGGTCAAACCCGCGCCCGTCATCGCTGATCCACAATATAACTCGCTCCGGTTGGTTTTGCAAACTAACTTGCACCTGGCTGGCCCGGGCGTGTTTGGTAATATTGTTCAGTGCCTCTTGAGCAAGACGAAACAAGGTGGTTTTTACCTCCGGCGGCAAGGGCCGCTGGCCTTCTACCTTTAAAGAAACAGCCACCTGGGTTCGACCGGCGAGGCCCTCGGTCAGTTGGCGCAACAGGTCGCCCAAATTGGCCTCCGCTAAAGCAGCCGGGCGCAATTCCAGTAGCAGGGTTCGCATCTCGGCCAGGGCGCCCCGGGTCAAACGATGCAGTTCAGATAAGTTCTGTCGCACAATCTCCGGGTTGCGTTCCCATAAACGGGGCAGGGTTTCGGCGATAACACTGGCCGAAAAGAGACTTTGGCTGACGGCGTCGTGCAGGTCACGGGCCAGACGCTGGCGTTCTTCCAAGGCGGCCAAGGTCTGCGCTTGTTCGTACAGACGGACCTTGGTAATGGCAACCGCGGCCCGGCTGGCCAACGCACTCAAGAAATCCAGGTTTTCCTGTGTGTACTCCCGTGGATGCCGGTCAAGCGCATATAGTACACCCAGGGCCTCCCCTTCGACGAGTAACGGGACGCCGGCATAGGCTTGTATGCCAAAGTCGGGCAGCATCCGATTGGCGCTGAAAGGATCGTCGCGCACATCGGTCACAGTGAGCGGCTGGTGGTGATCCACAATCCAGCGGGTGGCCCCTCCTCGCTTGCGTACACGATGCACAGCAGTATTCGGTGTCTGTCCGGGCACGGTGGAGGCGCTGAGGAAGAACGTCTCGGCCTGCGCATCCCAGAGGATCACACTGGCGCCGACGCTGGCGGGTAGCCGTTGCGTGGTGACTTCGACAATCCGGTTGAGTACGGCCTGCAATTCGTGTGGTTGGTTGATGGCCAATTCAATTTCGGCCAGGGCCGCCTGGCGAAGATACTGCAGATCTAGCTCCTCAAGGTTGGCCGCCAACTCACGCGAGCGCGCCTGGAGGCCCTCGTACAACCGGACATTCTCGAGAGCCACGGCCGCCTGGCCGGCCAGGATAGAGAACAACGCCACCTCATCCTCACTGAAAGCGTAGGGATGGCGCTGGTTGGCGTAAAGCACACCCAACTTGTGTTCTGGTGTCTGCAACGGCCCCACCAACATAGCGCGGATGTCGGCCTGCTCGGCCTGCGCCTGGTCTATCACCACCCCCTCGACCCGGGTGTCAGAGATGACGCTGACACGGCCCTCGGCAAAAGCCTTGCCGCCGGCGCCACTACCAGACGGCAGGCGATACTGTTCCACAAAGGCGCGGCTGAATCCCCGGTGGCCGTACTCCAGTGGAATGCGGATCTCATCAGCAACCGGGTCATAGAGGGCTACGGCGGCCATATCACAACCCAGCAGGTCTATAGCAGCCTGGGCAATGGCATCCAGCATCCTATCCAGGGCGTGGGCGCCCACAATGCCCACCATCAACTCGTTGAGGGTGCGCAGGCGTTTGGCCTCTACCTGCTGTCGCTGCAACAACCGCGCATTCTCAATGGCCACCGCCGCCTGGTTGGCAAAAAGGCGCAGAACCGTCAGGTGGCGCTCATCGAACGCGTCAGGCACCTGAGCAGTAACATAGAGCACCCCCAGCAGACGTTGCTGCTGTTCCACGGGCTCGACCAGCAGGGAACGCATACCTGAATCGAGTGCCAGGGGGTGAATATCAGGACAGTCACGCACGTCGGCAATGATGACAGGTTCGCGCTCGCGCAACATACGGCGGGTTATCCCCTCATAATGCCCCAGTTGGCGCTTGCCCTTCGCCAAGCCATTCCCCCAGCCGACTATTGCGCTGACGCTGAAGCGATCTAGCCTTTCGTCGTACAGCAAGATGCTGGCGCCATCGGCCTGGACCACGCTGCGTGCGGCTTCGGCAATGCGCTCCAACACCACCTCCAGATCAGTTGCCAGGGTGATGCTCAGACTAGTTTCATATAGGGTGACCAGTTCGTCGCGGCGACGGCGCAGTTCCTCGGTGCGCTCGGCCACTTTTTTCTCCAGTTCAGCGGTATAGCGCTGCACTTGATCGTACAGGTAAGCATTTTGAATCGCGACCGCTATTTGCGCTGCCACGGTCTCTAGTACACGCTGATCGGCTTCCGTGTAGGCGTTGAGCCTGATGGTCTCTATATTTACCACGCCAATGATTTGCTCGCCCATATGCAAGGGCACACAAAGTTCGGAACGGATGTCGTTGCGCATTGCGTAGTAACGCTGATCCTGGCGCACATCTCCTATGCGGACACTCTGACCGGTTTGGGCCACCCAGCCAGTGATACCCTCGCCCGGGCGTATATTATGAGAGGCGATATAAGCCTTGTCCGCTTCCACAAAGTCAGCCCCCTTTCCTTGCTCACTGAGGGCAAAGGGTACCAATCGGCTGCCGGTTTCGTTAAGCAAAAGGACTGCGCCATACTCATAATTCAAGGTCTCTTCCAAAACTCGAATGATTTCTTGGGCCAATGTTTCCGGCGTGCGCAGTTTCTGAAATTGTTGTCCGGCCTGGTGGATAGCCCTCAATTCCGTAACACGGCGCTGTGTTTGTTCAAACAGTCGAGCGTTTTGGAGGGCAATAGCGGCCAGGCTAGCCAGCGACTGGAGCACCTGGAGCCGGTCGGTGGTGAAATGTTCCGGTTCAACGCTGTAGACGTTGAGCGCCCCCAACACCTTCTCTCCGTAGAGCAACGGCAGTGCAGCGGATGAGCGGTAACCGCGCGCGCCAGCAGCCGACCGCCAGGGCGCGTAAGCGGGGTCAGTTTCGATCCGATTCATAGCGACCGCTTGCGCGGTGCGGATAGCTGTGCCGGTGGGACCTCGGCCAGTGGGAGCATCATTCCAGGTGATGCGGATGGAGCGCAGGTAGTCCTCTTCGAAACCATAGGCTGCGGCCGGGTGGACGCTATAATCGCCTTCGACGACCAGGCCCACCCAGGCCATTTTTAACCCGAAATGTTCTACCGCCAACCGACAGACGGCTTCAAGGATTGTCTCTGCATCGATCTGGTCGAGAAACACCTGCGAAGCCTCGTAGAGCGCGGCCAAATCATTGACTTTTTGACGCAGCGCCTGCGCAGTCCACACCCGTTTGGTGATGTCGCGTAGGATGACGGTAAAAGTAGTCTGTCCTCCCAGGGTGAGTTTGGAGATGCTGGCATCGGCCGGAAACTCACTGCCATCCTTGCGCCGCCCGAATATTTCCTGCGACAATTTCCCCATGTGCCATGCGGACCTGGGCGAGGCGGCAAAAGCGGAGATGTGCTGGCGGTGAGCTTTGATAAAGCGTGCTGGCAAAAGTATGTCAAGCGGCTTGGTCAGGATTTCTTCGGCCCGGTAGCCAAATATTTGCTCCGCGCCTTGATTGAAGTGAAGAATACGTTGATCTTTGTCCACCGTGATGATAGCGTCGGCGGCGATGTTAAGAATTGTCGCTAAGCGCGCCTCGCTTTCGTGGCGCTGGGTTTCTGCCCACCTGTGTTCGGTGATGATCCGCTCCAGAAAGAAAGTGACCAGAAGCGCCATAACACTGACCAGCAACCCGGGAAGTTCAGTCACATAACCTGTAATTGGGATCCCCCCCAAGTTCTTTTCTCCCAGCATCGCCAGGATTTGGCGCATAGCCATTAATCCCAGCATCACCGTCAAAAACCCCATTCGCCAATCACGGATACGCCGTAATAGCACAATGGACCAACTCATCGCTACCAGGCGAATTACGATTGAAACGATGAGGATGATACTCATAGCGATTTTTCCTCACAGCAATATGTTTATCTACCCAGAAGCATACCTTACAGATAGTTTAAAACAGTCAATCCACCTTATTATAACAGATAAATCTTCTAATCTCTATTAGAACTAAAAAGGGGCACGGCTGTTGCACCTGTGCCCTTTGGGTATTGCGTACAGTTTTAAGTCTTTTTCAGTCAATTCATACACCGAAAATGTGGGTCAGCGCAGTGCTACCTGCCCCGCCGATGCTCAGCAACATTGCCAGCCGGGCGTTTTTCACCTGGTTTTTCCCAGCTTTGCCCATCAATTGCTGAACAATTTCGCACGTTTGATAAATCCCCGTCGCACCAATAGGATGTCCGCGCGCCTTTAACCCTCCAAACGTCGAAATTGGTACCGGCCCATCCAAACTAATCTGATCTTCTACTGCCATTCGCCACCCTTCACCTGGTTTGGCAAAGCCGACAGCCTCCAGCGCCATACAACTCATAATACTGAACGCATCGTGCAATTCAAACAGGTCTAAATCGGTGCGATGGACGTTTGCCTTGCGAAATGCTTCGTGCGCAGAGCGTTTTGCAGCAAAAAGCTCAAGGGGGTCGGTGCGGTCAGCAACCCGTAACCAATCTGTAGCAACACTTGAACTAAGAATTTTTACCGGCTGATGGGTGTAAGCACGCGCCTCTTCGGTGCGTGTCAGCACAACGGCGGCTGCACCATCACACACCGGAGACGCATCGTACAAGCGTAAAGGAGGAACAACGACCCGTGAGTTGTGAATCATTTCTTCGGTCACAACTTTATCTTTGAACAATGCGTTGGGGTTTGTGCGGGCATTGCGATGGGCGGTGAGAGAAAAATTGTTAAACACGTCAATCGACACGCCGTATTTTTCCATATACGACTGCATTAGCCGAGCATTTTGTCCAAGCAAAGTTGCGCCAGATGATGTTTCGTATTCCGCATCCAGCGCTTTGGCCAGCGCGGGTATGGCATCACCCTCACTCATTTTTTCCACCCCCAGCGCAACCGCTAACCGTGCTTCACCACTAGCCACCGCAAAATAAGCCATACGCAATGCCGCGGCGCCGGTTGCCGTTGCAGCACGAACATGCAAAGCTTCAATACCTCGCAATCCAGCAGCACTAGCAACCAAAGTCGCCACGTGTTTCTGCCCTTGCAATTCGTCCGCCAGCATATTGCCAACAAACAATGCATCAATGGAATCAATACCCGCATCTTCCATTGCCAACTGGAGTGTTTCGGCGCCCATCTCGCGCAGAGACTTTGGGTTTTCTTTTTGCACCGGAATTTGTCCGATGCCAACAATGCTTACGTTTCTGAGTTGATCATACATTTTTGTGCACCTATATTGCATTTCTTTGTATTAAAATTCGATACCCGCTTGGGCGCGGATACCCTGCTCACGGTATGGATGCTTGATTTCACGCATCTCGGTCACCAAATCGGCAAAATCTACAAGCGCTTGCGGCGCATATCGCCCGGTGATGATGAGATGGAGCATCCGCGGTTTGTGCGCCTCCAGCCACGCTAATACCTCGGCGGTATCGAGCCAACCGTATTTTAGGGGATAGGTGAATTCGTCCAAAATAATGAGGTCATAATTGCCACTCGTAATTTTCTCTCGCGCCAGCTCCCACGCGGCGACGGCACGGGCGGTGGTTTCGTCCATATCCTTACTTTTCCACGTCCAGCCGTCCCCGGTGGCATACCAATCGATGCCCATTTTTTCAGCGGCGCGAATCTCCCCATAACGCGCATTTTCATTTTTCAAAAACTGAACCACTGCCACCCGCATCCCCCGCCCCCACGCGCGAGTCATCACCCCCAGCGCGGCAGTTGTCTTCCCCTTACCGTTGCCGGTGTTGACAATCACCAGCCCTTTTTTGATGGTTTTTGCATTTTTAGCCATTCTTTCCTCCACGAATATTTTTGCGGATCATTGCCACTGTGACAGCCAACCACACTATCAGCACAGCCGCAGCATCTGTCAATCGCACTGCCCACCGAACGGTAGCAGCAGTGAGCGGCGCGTTTCCCCCCGCCAGCGAATACACGCCCCGCTTTTCCAGTGTCACGCCGAGCGCCCCCGCTGCGGCGCTCATCGTCCAACCCGCGTTGGGGCTGTCGGTGCGGGTATGCTGGGCAAGCATAGTTGTAATCGTCCGTCGTCCATCCAACCCCACCCCGAATGCCGCCAGTACCAGCAGCCATCCGCTGAGCCATGCCGGAAATCCATTGAGCACGTCATCGCTGCGGGCGGCGAATTTGCCCAATTGCTCAAATTCGGTGGTGCGATAGCCCCACATCGCATCGGCGGTGTTGATAAAGCGATAGAGCCACGCTGCCGGCAACCCGCCGACGGCATACGCCAGCAGCGGTGCGGCGAGACTATCGGTGAGATTTTCCGCCAGCGATTCGATGGTTGCCCCGGCAACTTCCGCCGCCGATAGCGTTTCGGTGGGGCGACTGACCAAATGCCAACCGAGCAATCGCCGCGCTTCCGGCAGATTGTTACATTCCAACGCCCGCATTACCGACACCGCCGCGCGCCGCAAGTTGCGATAGGCAAACATCGGTTTGAGCAAAATGGGCATTGCCCACCGCGCACGGGGAAATTTCTGCTCAAAATAACGCAATGGCAGGGCGAAAATAGCCATACCGGCCAGCACCCACCCCGCGCCGAACCAAAACCGCTGGCGTTTCGGGGCGATGGTTTTTCCCCAGCGCAGCCAACGCCCCATCGCCGCCACCGGATGGAAACGATTGGGTGGGTCGCCACCGAGCAAATCCAATATTACCGCCAGGAAAATCGTTATCGCACGGGTCATGAGGTTTCGGGTTCAAAGTTCAAGGCTAACTGACTGACAAAACTCGTCGATGTTTTTATAGGACGCAGATAGACGCTGAAAAACGCAGATTTCCATATTTTGCAGATTAAATGTCACCATCAAAACATTGAAAGAAAAAACGTAACTATTCAGCAAGCAAGTTGTAACACAGAGTTTCACAGAGGTCACACAGAGATAAGGAGATTTTTACGGTATTTTTTTGTTTTTCTCAGTGTATCTTTGTGTTTTCTCCGTGTTTCTCTGTGTAACTGAATAGATACGAAAAAACAAAGAAAAACTTAGGGTGCTTTGAGGGGTTGCAGTTTATTATCAACGAAAATCTACATGCATCTGCGTCCAAAAAAAGTTTCGTCAGTTAATCAAAGTTCAAGGTTCAAATTACGCAGCGCATCCACCAACTGCCGATTTTCCGCCGGGCGGCGGGCGGCAATGCGGATATGATGCGATAAACTGAAAGACGTCGCATCACGCACCAAAATGCGCCGAGCGAGCAATTGGCGATGCATTTCCGCCGCATCATCCACCGCCACCAGCGCGAAAGTGGTATCGGTGGGCAAAACGGTCATCCCCAGTGAGTGCAGGTCATTCCACAGTTGCGCCGCGTGCTGGCGCAATTGCGCCAGTGTGCGCTGCCGCCACGCCAAACTTTCGGGCTGAAAGGCGGCGATACCGGCAATCTGCGCCAGTGTGTTGATGCTCCACGGGGGTTGCGCGGTTTTCAACGTGCCAATCACCGCCGGATGGGCGATGAGGTATCCCAAGCGCAGCCCCGCAAGCGAAAAATCTTTGGTCAGCGAGCGCAAAATGATGATATTGGGCGCATTCTCTGCGGTGACAGGCGCGGCGGCAAAATGCCGGTAGGCTTCATCCACCACCCACAGCGCGCGCGGCGCAGATTGCTGCACCTGTGCCAATGCCTCCGCTGACCATTGCTGCCCGGTGGGATTGTTTGGATTGCACAACCACACGCCATCGGGTTTCAGCCGCCGAAGTTCCCACGCCACCGCATCGGGGTTAAACTGAAAATCAGGCGACGACGGGCGCACTTCCGTTGTTTGCCCGCCCGCCAATTGCACCGCGCGGGTATATTCGCCAAATGTGGGCGATAAAATGACGTGCCGCGAGCCGGATTGCACGTATGCCAGCGCAATGATTTGGATGAGTTCCGCCGTCCCGTTGCCGGGCAGCAGCGTATCCACGGCGGCGCCGGTGTGCCGGCTGATGGCGGCGCGCAAAGCCAAACAATCGCGGTCGGGATAGCGTTTAAGCGCGGGCGGGGTGACGGCGGCGCGCACCGCATCGAGCACGGCAGGCGGCGCACCATACGGATTGGCATTGCTGCTGAAATCGAGCACCTCATCGGCGGCGAGTTGATTGTCCGCCAGCACCCGGTAATCGCGTGCGCCGTGGATGGATGGGGGCAAATGAGCCAGTTCCGGGCGGGGGGTGGGAATGTGCGGCACTGCCATTTACAGCTCCCCGTTGATGATACGTTGCAACTGTGCCATATCCAGATGAGCCGTCACATGGTCAGCCAGCCGATTGTATGCCGCGTCGCGGTCGAAAGATTGCGCCTCACCGCGCCAACCGAGCGCGCGCAGCCAGGCATGCCGAAACGCATCGTTTTCAAAAATGCCGTGCAGATACGTGCCCCACACGCGCCCATCGGCGGAAATCAGCCCATCGGGATGCTTTTCCGCACCGATGGCACACAGCGGTTGCGCGGTGGCGGCAGTAGGTTCGCTGCGTCCCAGATGAATTTCATACCCGTGGATGGCGGAATGCTGCGCAGCGGCAAACGGTTCTACCGCTGCAACCAACGCGCCTTCAACCTGCACGGTGCGTTTATCCCCGCCAAAAATTGTTTTCAGCGGCAGCAGTGCCAGCCCGCCAGTGGTGGAACCGGGGGCAGTTTCCACACCATCGGGGTCGGCGATAATTTCACCGAGCATTTGGTAGCCGCCGCAGATACCCACCACACGCCCACCACTGTCGGCAAATTTTTGCAACACCTCCGCCAACCCGGTCTTGCGCAACCAATGCAGGTCTGCCAGCGTGGTTTTTGTGCCGGGCAGAATGGTGGCAGCAGGATTGCCCAACTCGGCGGGGGTTTTCACATAGCGCACCATAACCCCCGCTTCTGCCGCCAGCGGGTCGAAATCGTCGAAGTTGGAAATGTGTGGGAGGTGGATAACGGCAATGTCCAGCGCGGAGCCATCGGCGGGCGGCGATGCGCCATCCAAGACCACCGAATCTTCGGCGGCGATACCGATATTCGGCAAAAAGGGGATCACGCCGAGCGTGGGGGTATCGAAGGCACGGGCTTGCAACATGGTCAATCCATCGCCCAACAAACGGATGTCGCCGCGAAATTTATTGATAACGAAGGCTTTTATCAACGCCCGTTCGGCGGGTTCCAGCAACACCATCGTGCCGACCAGTGCGGCAAAAACGCCGCCACGGTCAATATCGCCCACCAGCAGTGTGGGGGCGTTGGCGTATTGCGCTACCCGCATATTGACGATGTCGCCCGCTTTGAGGTTTATTTCGGCGGGACTGCCCGCCCCTTCGATGATGACCAAATCGGTGCGGGCGCGAAGGCGGTTGAGCGCGACGGTGACGTGCTGCCACAAAAGTGGTTTTATCGCGTGCCAATTTTCGGCGTGCAAATGCCCGTGCGGTTTGCCGTTAAGCACAATTTGGCTGCGTCCGTCCGCCTCTGGTTTCAGCAAAACAGGGTTCATGTCCACGTGCGGAACGATGCCCGCCGCTTCTGCCTGCACGATGGTGGCGCGTCCGATTTCGTCGCCATCCGGGGTGACACCGGCGTTCAGCGCCATATCTTGCGCTTTAAACGGGGCGACGCGATAGCCTCGGCGGGCAAAAATGCGACACAACGCCGTCACTAGCAGCGATTTCCCTGCGTTGGAGTGCGTCCCCATTACCATCAGCGTTTTGGCGGTCATTGGTTGTCCTTCTCTAGCAATTTTAGAAAAAGAGTGTAATCCAATCGGCGGCAAATGCAAAACACACGATGAAAAATTCGCCGTATTGATTTTCTCACCTTACGTAGTCGAGGATTTGACAAAATCAAAATTATGGAATTTTTGGTAAAAATCTCAAATTTCGGGTTTTCCCCATCCCTGTATCCCCCCTCCCCCAAATTTGGGGGAGGGGGTC
>CAYPUV010000081.1:0-14961 GCA_964413895.1 uncultured Anaerolineaceae bacterium | reverse complement strand
CTTCGCGCAAACGATGTGACATTTAGTATTCTCAATTATTGTAAGTGTAAGCCAAGGAAAGTGGCGTGCGAGGAAGAAGGACGAAGCTAAGGCGCTCCGCCCTGAGTAGGCTATTCCTCGGCTTTGGACGCAGGCTCTTCTTCTGAAATATGTTGCGTTCTGGGTGGCGGCGACGGCGGGTTTTCTTGCATGTGCCGCAGACCGTTGCGGACGGTGGTCAGGAGTTTCAACAAATGTTCTTCAAGTTCGCTGAGGTTTTCTGTAACGTAATTGTGGGAATCCAGTTTTAGATTCCAGGCTTCTTGCTCTGCATTAAGAATGGTGTCTTTGGCATGTGTCTTGGCAACCTCAATAATCTCATGATCGTCTACAGCGGTCATTATTTTCTCTTTAGCCATATTAATCAGACGATCGGCTTCTTCTTGCGCACGAGCCAATATGCGTTGCCGTTCCGCCTCGGTGCGTCTGGCTTCTTTAATCTCCCGGGGAACAGAGATACGCATTTGGTCCAGGATGTCGTACAGGCGATCTTCATTCACAATAACATTGGATGTAAAAGGAATCCGAAACCCATTGCTAACAATGGCTTCCAATTCGTCTACCAAACGCATTATATCCACAGTGTTCCTCCTTTTTGGGAGACTTGCTTATCTTGGTCAAACAGTTCTGCTGTTTATAAAAGCGGTTCAGTCAACCGAAGCCTTGGCTTGCTTATAATGCCTTTGCAAGGCCTGCACTACGTGTTCGGGAGCCAGATGGGTTACCACTCCCCCGTTGAGCGCAATCTCTTTGACAATGCTAGAGCTGATAAATGAAAACCGTTGACTTGTCATCAAGCACACTGTATCGATGTTGGGCGCAATACTTTGATTTGCCAGCGCCAGTTGCATTTCCCATTCAAAATCAGATACAGCGCGCAGTCCGCGCACAATAACACCAGCGCCTACTGCCTCTGCAAAATGCGCTGTTAACCCAGTGTACCCAATGACCTTAACATTTTTTATGTGGGCCATTGCTTCTTGGGTCATTGCGAGCCGTTCTTCTGGCGAAAACAGTAGATTTTTTATTGGCTTTTCAAATACGCCGACCAACACCTCATCAAATAATCTGGCAGCGCGTTCGGCAATATCTACGTGCCCAAAGGTAACGGGGTCAAAGCTAGCGGGATAAAGGGCAGTTGTCATAATATTAACTCGGGTCAGTGACTGAGGTCCAAAAGGCTGTAACTTTTTTAGACAACAGTTTGTGTTCCGGTTTAGCTAGTTGTGGGTCACCATCAAATATTTCTCTTGCCGCTTGCCGGGCCAGTTCTAGCAACTTTACGTCAGAGAGTTTAACCAATTTAAGGCTGGGTAATCCACTTTGTTTGGTGCCAAAGAACTCGCCTGGCCCGCGCAGTTTCAGGTCTTCCTCAGCCAGGGTAAACCCGTTGTTGGTGGTTTCCATTACTTTCAACCGCGCTTCTGCCTCTGGCGTGGTGCTATCGGCAAGTAATATGCAGTAGCTTTGGTACGAGCCGCGTCCCACACGCCCCCGAAACTGATGCAGTTGAGCCAACCCAAAACGGTTCGCGCCTTCGATGAGGATGGTGGACGCATTGGGTATATCGATCCCTACCTCTACCACCGAAGTGGAAACCAGGATTTGTGTTTTGCCATCGCGGAACTCGGTCATTACGGCGTCTTTTTCTTTGCCGCTCATTCGTCCATGCAGCAGACCCAGTTTTAGTTTGGGGAAGATTTTGGTCTGCAAGCGCTGGTGTTCTTCAATGGCCGACTTTGCTTCAATTTTATCAGATTCTTCCACTAAAGGGCAAATGATAAATGCCTGCCGTCCCTTGTTAATTTGCGTGCGTAAAAATGTGTAGGCCCGTTCTCTTTCTTGCGGTGAGAGCCAGACTGTTTTTATTTCTTGCCGCCCCACCGGCATCTGGTCAATCACAGAAAGGTCAAGATCACCGTACATCGTCAGGGCTAATGTGCGGGGGATGGGCGTGGCACTCATCACCAACATATGGGGATTCAATCCCTTTTGGCGCAGCAATCCACGCTGCTCTACGCCAAACCGATGCTGTTCATCCACAACGGCCAGCCGCAAATTGCGCATGGAGACATCTTTTTGAATAATGGCGTGCGTGCCTACCAAAAGATGAATGTCACCGCTTTTCAGGCCGGTCAGAATCTGTTCTCGTTGGGCGGCTTTGGTGCTGCCGGTAAGGAGCGCTACGTTGATTTTATCAGTGTAACCGGCAAGTTGCAACAAAGATTGTATGCTGTGGTAATGTTGCTCCGCCAAAATTTCTGTGGGCGCCAGAATGGCTGCCTGGCCACCATCGGCAATGACGGCAATCATTGCGGCCAGGGCTACCACCGTTTTCCCCGACCCCACATCGCCTTGCAGCAGACGGCTCATTGCTGCGGGCTGTTCCAGATCAGCCAATATTTCATCCAACACGATTTGCTGGGCCTGGGTGAGGGCAAACGGCAGTGCCTGGGTAAACGTTTTAACCACGTCCCGTTTAATGGTTACCGGGGCGCTGGGGCGCGCTTTCCACGTTTGGCGCTGTTTCAACACCCCCAATTGAATGAGCAAGAGTTCATCAAACGCCAACCGTCGTCGCGCTGCTTCCAGGGTTTCCCAGGTGTCCGGGAAGTGTATTTGACGTGTGGCCTCGTCCAGGGGGAGCAGGTTCAACAACTCTCGAACCGCGTCAGGCAGGTGATCAGGCAGCCGCTGAGTCCAGTAGCTTACCGTGCGTTTTTGCAAATTACGCATCCAGTGGGCGGTAATGCCGCTGGTTAAGGGGTAGACGGGGACCAGCCGTCCGGTGTGGGTGAGGTCTTTATCCAGGTATTCCCACTCTGGCGACTGCAATACCAACCGTCCCAGATACTGGCTCACTCGTCCACTGAGTACAATCTGCCGGCCAGGTGCAAGTTTCTCTGCCAACCAGGGTTGGTTAAACCAGGTGGCCTCGATGGTAGCGGTGCCATCAGACAAAATTGAGGTGACGATGGGCCGATTGGTTTTGCTCTGCCGCTTGTGGGTTTGCCATATTTGGGCGATGATGGTCACGTCTTCGCCATAGGTAAGGCGATGGATGGTTTTCAGCGAACTGTAATCATCGTATCGGCGCGGATAGAGGGTCAGTAAATCGCCGATGGTGTACACGCCGAGCTTCTCTAGCTTTTTGGCGTTGCCTTGTTTTATGCCGGGCAGCCGCGTCACAGATGCATCAAGCCCCTCCAGCGATAGAACACGCGGTTTAACCGGTTCGCGTGGTTGGGGCGGTCGCGGTTCTGGTGGGGTGGGTGCGGGTTTCGGTTGTGCGTCGACGCGCATTGTTGGGCGCGGGGCGGGCGGCTGTGTTTTGCCCGGCGTTGGTTTCGCAGACAGCGCAGCCAGTTTTTCTAGCATACCGTCAATAGCAGCCTGGCGTCCTTCTGGCGTGGGATTTTGTGTGGAATAGGTTTTCAATGTGGCGGCGATGTTTTCAATTTGCAGCCGCTGTTCTTTGGTGGTGGCTTCTTTCAGCGCTGCAACCAACCAGTTGTTGGCAAATCGTTCCAGACCGCCAATAACAGCTTTGTCTTTCAGTCCGAGCTTTCTTTCCTGCTCCAGGATTTTTTTTAGGTTTGCAAATGATGGTAGCATTGCGTAATTAAAACTCTGTTTCTCCTTCGTAAACAATAATGCCCATTGCGGACGGCCCAATATAGGTTGCCAACAACGGATTGTATTTGATAATAAGGAACGTTTCACCTGGGAAAAGCTGAGACAGTCGCTCTAGCAACATCTTTGTTTCTGCTAAAGGCTTTAGCGAGCGCTGAATGATGACGGTCTGTTCCAGAGAATCAAATTCTGCCACAAATTCAGTGAGTTTATCAATCGCCTTTTCTACTGTCTTCACTTTTTCCATCGGGATAATCTCGCCGTCTTCCATAAATAGCAGCGGTTTTATCTGCATCATTGTGCCTAAAATAGCCTGGGCTTGTCCGATTTTGCCGCTGCGTTCCAAATACGTCATCGCATCGACGTACAGCACAGTGTAAATGTGCGGGATCAGGCCGCGAACCAAACGGATAATCTCATCCATCGACGCCCCGGCTTTGGCGGCTTTTGCAGCAGCCTTCACCAAAATGCCCTGTCCCAGTAAAATAGCGTTTGTGTCCACACTTTCTATGGAGCAACGCCCGCGCAATGATTCAGCGCCTTGTTGCGAGCGTTTTAACGTATCAGAAAGCTGGCCAGAAACATGCAAGGCCAGGATCTGATCTGTTTCCTTGTGGAGTCTGGCATAAGCCCGTTCAAACTCCTTTACGCTAGGGGGAATAACGGCAGTAGGCACAAATCCTCGTTCCTGTTGCTCAAAAAAATACTCGGTGGTCTGAGGATCGCCATCCTTAAAAATTCGACTTCCAATTCTTATGGTTAGTGGAACAACGGTGATTTCCAATTTGTCCACTTCATCCGGACTAAGATAAGCGCAACTGTCGGTGAGTATTTTCACGTTACCCATAGCGACACCCTACTCCAACGATATAATATATTGATAATACGGTTGTCCTCCGTCCACCACTTCAACTTCCAGATGGGGGTGCGAGCCGGTGATTAAGTTTGATAGTGTGTCGGCGGCATCTGGGGTAATGTCTTGCCCGTAGTAAAGGGTCACAATTTCCAGGTCACCAACATCAATCTGGTTCAACACAGCCAAACTCACTTGCCCAATGCCTTCGCCAGTAGCCACCAGATTACCGTCGAGTAATCCAATAACGTCACCTTCTTGCACGGTAATGCCGTTGACGGTGGTGGCACGCACCGCCCGTGTCACCTCGATAGTGTATACCGTCGAGAGCGTGGCGGTCATCTGTTGGAGGTTGGTTTCCAGGGCAGCATCTTCGTGAAAAGCCATTAACGCGCTGATGCCCTGGGGAACGGTTTTCGTGGGCAGCACCACCACTTCTTTTTCAGCCATTGAGCTGGCTTGCTGGGCAGTTAAAATAATGTTGCTATTATTAGGCAAGATGATGATTTTTGGGGCTAAAAGATGATTGATTGCCGTTAAAAACTCTTGCGTGCTGGGGTTCATAGTTTGCCCCCCACTAATGATGCCGTGTGCACCCAACCCCTTGAACACCTCTGCGAAGCCATCGCCGGGGGCAACGCAAATTGTAGCAATATCTGAAGTAGGCTCGCTCACAATCATCGATTCTTTTTGGCCAAAGAACTCTTGTGATTGAGCATCCATATTTTCAACCACCACATCGGTGAGATACCCTTGCGTAATGCCGTAGCTGATGGGCACACCGGGGTCGGGCACGTGAACGTGAACTTTTATGGTGTTCTCGTTTCCTACTACCAGGGGGCATTCACCCATACTCACAATGGTTTCTCGAACGGCTTCAATGTTCAGCTTTTCACCTTTAATTAAAAATTGAACATCGTAGCCATAGCCAGCTTCATTTTCCACCAGAGACGCGGGACTGGTTTCGACGGGTGATGTGTCCTCGCCCATTTCCACCTCAATGGGCAGGTTCTTTATGGCGCGCAGCATACCTTCCAGAAAATACACCAGTCCCTGTCCGCCTGAATCAACCACCCCGGCCTCTTTCAATACCGGTAATAATTCGGGGGTGAGGCTCAAGGTGAGTTGCGCTGTTTCCACCACCTCCGACAAAAAGTCTCCGGCCCGGGGACGTTTTTTGGCTATTTGTTGTCCCGTGCGCGCCGTTTCTTTAATCACCGTTAAGATTGTACCTTCCACAGGGTCAATCACTGCCTTGTAAGCCTTATTCGATGCTTTTTGCAAGGCGACGGCAAAATCCGGCGTAGAAAAGGCAGCTTTCCCGGCCAGACCTTCTGAAAAACCATCCAGGATTTGAGACAAGATTACACCAGAGTTGCCACGTGCGCCCATCAGCGCGCCCTGCGACGCCAGTGCGGCGAGGTCACCGGCGTGCGAGCCAGCATACGGTTGGATATTCTTCAATGCAGCCTGCAATGTTAAAAACATATTCGTGCCAGTATCCCCATCGGGTACCGGAAAAACATTCAGCGCGTTGATATGCGCCATATGTACTTTGAGCCATTTACTGCCTGCAATGAACATATCTTTTAATTGTGAACCATCAATTGAACTTACAGTACTCAACAGCTACGTCTCCGTTACAAAAAGGTTTCAAACTCAATTATTGTACTCGTTATTCAACAAGTTTTCAAAAATTCGTAGGCATAAGGGTTCACACTAAAAACAAAACCATCCGTAAAATTTTGAAAAAACATCCCCCTGTGGTATTGTTACGTTCTTGTGAGGTGGAACTTGACACGTGTGCCACAACACGTTTTTAGGAACATTGTTGAAAGGAAGTACAGATTATGGCTAAATGTGAAATCTGCGGGAAGGGTCCCCAGTTTGGCTTCAACGTGAGCCACAGTAACCGCCACACCAAACGCCAATGGAAACCAAACCTGCAAAAAACCACCATCATCAAAGGCGGCCAAAAACGCACGGTGAAAGTTTGCTCGCGTTGTCTCCGCACAATGGCAAAAGCGTAAACATATTTGCTGCGGCAAAAAAGGTGACACAATGGTGTTGCCTTTTTTATTTGCCGCTATTCTCGCCGCTCCCTTGAAAACAGCAGTCAGTCATCAGCTTTCAGCGGTCAGTTTTACTGCTGATAACCAACTGCTGACGGCTGAAAGCTAAATTTTCATCGCCGGTGGCGTGCCGCAGGCTCATGAAAGCTCCTCTTTTATATTTTTATCCTTCATTCACGCTCTACCACCACAATTTCCCCCAGCGTAACGCCGCTTTTGCCCGTTTCGACCACTGAGAGTGGGTTTCCCGTGTCAGACCGATAAACAATCATGTCCAGCCAATAATGCCCCGGCGAAAGGTCGGCGGGGAGTTGCAGCCGCATTGGGTACCGGATTACATCGCCCACCCGCCATTGCGGGCTGAAATAAAGATTACCCATTGCCCACTCATCGGTTTGTGCCGCCAGCTTCCCTTGCGCATTCCACAGTTTTAGCGACACGGCATACGGCGGGTCGGCGCGCGCATCCGTCAGCACCCGCAGCCACCACGTCACATAAATTGTATCGCCGGGATGATACTGTTGCCCCAATGGAACAATGCCCCGCAATTGAAATTTATCGTCAAAAGAGGCTTCCATCACTTGTGGCGGCGATGGCTGCGCGCCGGTGGCAAATCCCTGCACCCGAAAGTTGGATGGCCCCGTCACCAGATAATTCTCAAAAGGATGCGTGTGCTCTGCCAACCAATGCCGAATGACCCCATCGGGGTCGGTGACGGTGTCGTATGCGCGCAGCATCCAGATGCGGGGGTAATGCTGGCTCACCCGTTCCAGCGCGGCAACGGTAGCAGACCGGCTCATCGCAAAAAAGTCGGAGCGCGGGTCGCCCCACCCTAGCGAGGGCGCACCATCCACCGTGCCGGTCATCAATATCAGCGGACGATAGGGGTCAGTTTGGCGGGTGGCGTAAAAATCGGTCAGTCGCCCATACCCGTCCACAGGGGCAGTGAAATAAACTTGCAGCGCGGTGTAGGTATAGCCTGCATTCACCAAAATCACGTCGCCGGGATGCCATTTCTCCTGCAAAAATTGCACGGCTCCGCGCAGGTCATCGGCGGCGTACAACGGATTGGTGTGTAGCTGAAAAATGGCGAGCGTGCTCCCCGCCAGCCACACCAGCGCGCCGCCCAGCGCCAACACCCGTCGCTGCTGCCACAGCCATGCCAATCCCGCACCGATAATCAGGTAAAATGCCGGGGCATAGGTGAACAAATAGCGCACGTGGTACAGTGGCGAGCCGGTGAGCAGTGGCACAAGCAGGATAATTGCCAATGGCAAAAAAGGAAGGGCGACCAGCAAGATGCGGCGGCGGAGCGATGACACGGCTTTCAATCCTAACACAAACAGCACGCCAACAACCACCAGCACCCACCACACCTGCCCCGGCGATACCGATTCGCCCAGGGATAGTGCCGTCCAGCTTTCGACGGCAATTTTCCACAGCGGGATGGCGCTGCGCCAGGGGGGAACCGGTGGGTTGGTGGCTTGCCGCCAGGCAACGGGGATCCAGGGCAGGTACAGCGCGACAACGGCGATATTCGCCAGTAGCCAATCTCGGAAGCGCTGCCAGCTATAGCCATGTTGCCACAGCACCACCAGCAAAAACAGATTCAGCGCAAGGAGCAGGAAAGCAAAGTAGTACAGCACATACAATCCCAGCGCAGCAGTGAGAACATAGCACAGCAGAACTGTTTTTCGGTGCCGTTCATTAACCCACTGGTGAAATTGCCCATCTCCCCCCCAAACTCGCAGGGCAAAATAGACCACCAGCACTCCCAAAAACGCACCCAGTGTGTACATGCGAACTTCTTGCGAGTACCACAGGTTGTACGGTGAAAACGCCACCAGTGCTGCCCCCCACAGCGCCCCCCGCCGACCGACCAGCCGCACACCCAATTGGTATGTGGCAGCAATGAGCAACACGCCAAATAGCAACGAGAAAAACGCCAGCGCAAATTCGGTGTATCCGGCAAGTAACGCCCAACCATGGAGCAGCAAATAATAGCCGGGGGGATGAATGTCGCGGGCGGTGTGGGCAATCAGTGCCAGCGCCGACTTTTTTGCCAGCACCGCACTGACCGTTTCATCGTACCATAGGCTTTGCGCCCCCAGGCGGTACAATCGCAGGGCGAAACCAGTCAGCAATATAAAAGGGAGTGTGGGTGATATGCGTTTATCGCGCATAGTTCAATCATAGCATAGCGACCCCCGTGAAGCAAAGGGAGGCGTTTTCACAGAGACGTTTTGAGGAAGTCGCAAAAATAGAGAAATCAAGGTAAAATAGTGGCATATGTTTCCATTGATATTTCTCGGTTGGCTGGTGGGGGTATTCATCAACCACATTGCCAATGTACTTCCATTAAAAGAAACGCCGTGGCAAATCCCCTTTTGCGCCCGCCGCCTGAATTTCGATGGGTTGGAAGCTGTTTCGATGGCGCAAAAAGGAGATGCGCCCGCCGCCGCGCAGATTTGCCACGTGCCGCGCCCCTCGTTGGCGTGGAGCGCGCTGCTGGCATATCTGGCTCACCGCCAGCATTGCCCCTCGTGCGGAAAATCTCTTGGAGTGCGCCCACTGGTGGTGGAACTCAGCACCCCACTTCTGTTTGGAGTGCTGTTTCAACAGTTTGGGTGGTCGCTGTACCTGGGATTCACCCTGCTGTACACCGCTATTTTGGTACTCCTTTTTGTCACCGATTTAGAACACCGGCTCATCCAGCACGTGGTTATTCTGCCCGCTATTTTGCTGGCGCTGGCGGGGAGTCCTTTTTCCTCCACCGCCACCTGGCAGCAGGCAATCGTCGGTGGGGCAGCAGGATTTGCGATTTTCTACCTGCTGGCGCTGCTGGCTCGCGGCGGACTGGGGGAAGGTGATGTGACACTATCGGCGTTTTTGGGGCTGATTATCGGTTTTCCAAACATTATTGTAGCACTGCTGTACGGCATTCTACTGGGCGGACTGGTGTCGGTGGTGTTGCTGGTAACCAAACGCGCCACATTAAAAACCTTCATCCCGTATGGGCCGTTTCTCATTCTGATGGGCTGGGTGGTGATGGCGTGGAATGAGTCGCTGATGACCGCAATTTGGCGGTGAGAGGTGGTATTATATGAGTTGTCATGAGCCTACGGCACACCACAGCGGATGAAAATTTAGCTTTCAGCCGTCAGCGGTTGGTTATCAGCAGTAAAACTGACCGCTGAAAGCTGATGACTGACTGCTGTTTTCAGAGGAGGCAATATGGCAAAAGTGCAAGCCCGTGTACTTATAGAAGGGCGCGTGCAAGGCGTGAATATGCGCTACTATACCCAACTGAAAGCCAACGAATTGGGCATTGATGGCTATGTCCGCAACCTGATTGACGGGCGGGTGGAAGCTGTTTTTGTGGGCGAACAGCCCGCAATAGAAAAAATGCTCAAATGGTGCGAAAAAGGTTCACCCTATGCCCGCGTCGATTCTGTCGCCGTGCACTATGAGCCGGTGAGCCAATTTCACGGCTTCAATGTACGATACTGATGGAGATTGGAGATGAAAGCCTCCTCTCCCCAACCCTCTTCCCCAAGGGGGAGGGAATATCTTCCCCCTCTTTGAGGGGGGATTAAAGGGGGAGGAAAGTAAACCAACACCCCGAAACAGAACCATGACAAAACGAGGCACACTTTCAACCAAAATCCCCGCTTCTGACCTGACGCAAGCATTGCATCAGGCAGCGGTATATATGAAGAATTTCCATCGGCGCGTGATGACAGCGGAAATTTTGCTGTACACCTTCTTAAAAATGCCCGATACCACCGCCCACCAGATTCTGCGTCAGCTTGCCGACCAGCGCGGCTTCAATTGGAAATCATTTGCAGAAAAAATCACCCGCGCCGCCGAAGACCGCATGACGGTGGATGTGAATTTCGATTTTCAAACCGATAGTAACCAGCGCATCTCGTTGGGCGACGATATTCTGTATCTGATTGACGAAGGGTACGCGCTGGCACAAGCCCGCAACGAAACCCGCTGTGGCACGGAACACGTGCTGGCAATCATGCCGGAACCGCGCGTCAGCGTCAGCCGTTTGCTCACCAATGCGGGCATCACCGGCTCGGCGGTGACGGATTTACTCCCCGACCCCTCTCTGTCACCGCACGCCGCCACCCGCGATCATGTGGCGCTGGCAAAAAACGGACGTATGGCACCAGTCTATTTTCGCGATAAATTATTGAATGAACTGGTCAGTTTGTTGAGCATGGCACACAACCGGCACACCATTTTGGTGGGCGCCACGGGTGTCGGCAAGCGTGCGCTGGCATACAGCCTTGCCCAACTCATCGCCGATGGGAAAGGGCCGGTGGCGCTAAAATCGCTCATCGAAATGGATGAGCAGGCATTGCTAGACAACGCGCTGCACACCATTCGCACCGGATTGCGACAGGCACAGGGCGGCATCCTCTTTGTGCCGAATATCGCCCGCTTTTTCGGCGGCTTCCGCGCTGAATTTCCCGAAAAAGCCGGCATCGAACTGCAAAAAGCGTTTTTTGGGGATGCGGTGGTCATCATTGGCACGGCAACCCCCGGCAGGTTCGATGACCGGCTGGCAGGCAATGCGACCATCGCCCAGCAGAGCAATCGCTTCCCCGTCCCCCCCACCGATGAATCGGAAACCACCGCAGTGTTGCGCGCCCTGACTCCCCGCTTCCAAACCGATTATCAACTGACCATTGCGCCGGAAAGCCTGCCGGAAGTCTCCCGGCTGGCAAAACGCTACCTCACCGAAAATCCGCTACCCGGCGCGGCGGTGCATCTGCTGCACCGCGCCTGTGCCCTGCTGAATATAAGTCGGCACGGGCATGCGGTGAAAACCATCACCCCCGACCACACTCTGAACCCCGAAGATGTGCTGGTGGCGGTGAGCATGCTCACCGGCATCCCCGTCTCGGCGATGGGCGCGGATGAGCGCAATCGCTATGCCCATATGGTCGAACATCTGCACCAGCGCATCATCGGGCAGGATGAGGCGGTGCTGGCACTGAGCCGCGCGGTGAAAATGGCGCGTGTCGGGCTGAAAGATCCCAAACGCCCCATCGGCTCGTTTCTGTTTTTGGGGCCCACCGGTGTGGGCAAAAGCGAGCTGGCGAAAGCATTGGCGGAATTCATGTTCGGCACAGAAGATGCGCTCATCACGCTGGATATGAGCGAATACATGGACGAAAGCTCGGTGAACCGGCTCATCGGCTCGCCGCCGGGATATGTGGGCTATGAATCGGGCGGGCAATTGACCGATGCGGTGAAAGTCCGCCCGTACAGCGTGGTGCTGTTCGATGAGGTGGAAAAAGCCGCCATAAAGGTTTTCGACCTGCTGCTACAAATTATGGATGAAGGGCGATTGACCAGCGGCAAAGGGGAAACGGTCAGTTTCAGCGAGACGGTTATTTTGATGACCAGTAATATCGGCGGCAAATTTTTGGCGAATCCCGAACTGTCGGAAAGCGCCGCCCGCGCCGAAACCGACCGCGCACTGAAAGCACATTTCCGCCCGGAATTTCTCAACCGGCTGGATGACATCATCTATTTCCATCTGCTCACGCCGGAAAATCTGCGGCAAATTTTGGGTTTGATGTTGAAAAAAGAGTTCAAACGGCTGGCGGAACAACACATTTCGCTGGACCTCACCGAAGCCGCCAAGAGCTGGCTCTTGGCGCAAAACGACCATCCCGAATGGGGCGCGCGTCCCCTGCGGCGCATCATTCAAGAGCACATTCGCAGCCCTATGGCAGATTTTCTGCTGGAACATAACCCGCAGGCAGGCGTCACCCTCCGCGTGGATGCGGTGGACGGCGGGCTGAAGTTTGAAGTTGTGGGGTGAACCGGGTATGTTATCTGTATAACAAACGAGGTGAGTTATGTCTAAAACCTATACCGTTACAAGCCTATCGTGACATTCCGGTCATCGTATTGCAAAAGTGAATGTCAAGCGCGAAAATAAACTCCAACCCGTTCCAATAAAAAATACGGCCCTATGAAACACCGGAATCATAAAAACCTATGAAAAACGTTCAAACTTTTGGCGTTCAATCAAATCAGTATGCCCAAGCCAGACCGACCTACCCCAAGGCGCTGCCTGCGTATTTGCGCAAGCTGACACCTGAACATCACCGAATCTGGGATTGCGCCACCGGCAACGGACAATTCGCCATCACCTGTGCCGAATTTTTCACGGAAGTACACGCCACCGACATCAGCCCCGCGCAAATTCAACACGCCATCTCGCACGCAAACGTGACATATTACGTCAGCTCCGCCGAGGAAACCCCTTTCAGCGACGCCGCCTTCGATGTGATTGTGGTTGCCCAAGCCGTCCACTGGTTCAACCCGGGACAGTTTTACCGGGAAAGCCGCCGCCTGCTAAAACCGGGTGGCATCCTGGCAGTATTCGGCTACGCCTTCCCCTCCATTACACCGGAAATGGACGCCTTGCTCGACGAATACCTGCTGAAACCCGTTGACGAATTTTGGGCAGAAGGCAATCGTCTGATTATGGATGCCTACCGGTCGCTGCCGTTTCCGATGGCGGAAATTCAAAATCTCCCCGCTTTTGCCATTGAAGTTGCGTGGAATTTGGAACAGTTTTTGGCATACCTGCGAACATGGTCGGCGGTGAAACGATATATCGCGAAATATGGCAAAGACCCGGTCGGCGTGCTGGCAAACGCATTGCGCGAAGTGTGGGACTCGCCCGAACGCAGCCGCACGGTGAAAATGCCGCTGGCGCTGAAAGTGGGACGCCCCGACGGTTGAGCCGCCTCGCTACCCCCCGTTTTTCACCGCCTTTTTCGCTTCATCCCACAGTGATTTCCATTCCGCCGGTTGGAGTTCCTGCAAAACCAGCCCGCGCCGGTGCGCCAGCCTTTCCACAATTTTGAATCGCTGCATAAACCGCCGATTGCTCCCCCGCAAAGCGCTTTCGGGATCAACCTTCATTTTTCGCGCCAAATTGACCACCACAAACAGAAAATCGCCAATTTCCGATTCGATGTCGGTGTGATTTTCGGCAGTGGCAATTTCGCGGGCTTCTTCCACCAGTTTCTCCAGCACGCCGTCAATCGTTTGCCACTCGAAACCGAGTTCCACCGCTTTTTGCGAAATGTTCAGCGCCTGCGACAGCGCGGGCAACGTGGGCGGCACACCATCCAACGCGGAAGGCAGGGCATCGCCGCCGTTGCCGTTTTCCACCTTTTCCTGCGCTTTGATTGCCGCCCAATGCGCCGTGACTTCTTCCGCACTGCTCACCGAAACATCGCCAAAAACGTGCGGGTGGCGGCGCACAATTTTCGCGTCAATGTGATGGATGATGTCCGTCATCTGAAATTCGCCCGCTTCGCTGGCAATCTGCGCGTGCAGCAAAATTTGCAGCAACACATCACCGAGTTCCTCCGCCAGCGCGCGCATATCGCCCGCATCGAGCGCCGCCAACGCCTCATACGTCTCTTCCAGCAGATACGGTCGCAAACTTTGATGCGTCTGCTTTCTATCCCACGGACAGCCACTCGGTGCACGCAGGTGGGCAATCGTTTCCTGAAATTTGGTCAATCCCAAACTATCCGGTTGCTGCGGCAAATACAGCGCCAACGCTGTTTCATCCAACTGAGCCAGCGATATTTTTCGCACTCCGGTGGCGGTCGCCACCTGAACATTGGTTGCGGCGGGGTACATTGTTTGCAAAGTGCGGCGCACGGGAGGGATCAAATCGAGGTGATACAGCCCAGTGATGAGCGCGGGTCGGTGCGGCTCTAATGGAGGAACGTGATAACTGCACGCGATGGTCGCATCTAAAATTTGCAATCCCCCGACAGGCGAAAGGTTGAGCGTCCGCAAGGTGTGCGAAAGTATGCTCGGCGCGGAAACCACTTGCACAGTGAGGCCCGCCGCATCCGCCGCCGATTGAATCACCGGCAGGCTGGCCTCATCCAGCAGTGGGTCGCCGGGAACCAACAGCACCGACGGGGCGCTCGCAACCAAATCGGCTGCCAGTGCGCGGTAGCCATCACTCAAACCATCACTTTTCTGAAAAACTGGTGTAACCGGCCTGGTGCTCGCTGTCAAATTGGTCACAATTCCCGACGCCGGAATTTTCAAAAAAACAGTCGTCACAGACTGTAAAACAGCACGTGCCACAGAGGATAGTCTGGATACCTCTGTATTTCCCAAACCAATAATAAAAATTTTTTTTGCCATAGTTGTCTCCCCTCATAAAATTGCAGTGTTGCAGGGTTCAGTGTGTCCAAATCGTAAAACAAAATTTGCAAATCACCAAATCACAAACGCATCATGGCTGTTGCACCTGTGCCCTTTGGGTGCACTCCCCCCTTCCCCTGAGGGGAAGGG
>CAYPUV010000080.1:0-15111 GCA_964413895.1 uncultured Anaerolineaceae bacterium | reverse complement strand
TCAAGCAGAAGACGGCATACGAGATTTTTGCCTGTTTTGTGGGGTCGGAGATGTTTTTTAGAGACAGGTGTGGGGGGAAGGGGTGTGGCGGTGGGTTCGGCTTGCCCAATCTGCACCATACCAATCTCATCCAGCCAAACCTGAAAGATGGGACTGGAAACTCGTGCCAGATTATTCACCTGCACAAACAGGGTCATTGTGCTGCCTTGCGCGGTCGTTTGCACCTGCAGTTGTGGGAATACCAGTTGATGTTGGTGATCAAATGCCCATACTTCAGGGCTCCAGATAATATTGGGCGACGTGGGGTCGGTGCCGCCAGCAGGGTCTAGCCCAATTTTGCGTCCTACGCCACCGTCGGCTTTATCATACGAATCATAGATGATAAGCTGAACGTTGGCGTCGTAAACACCGCCGGGGGTGACAGGGATTTGCTGGTACACACCTGCCACAAAGCCGCCATTAGAAGAAATATATCCGCAGGGATGGTTGATCGTGTGGCACTGATCGCCGCCAATAGTGCGAATATCTGCTGCTCCCGCTGTTACAAACGGTGTCCAGTGGGACAGTCCATCATCGAAAGTGCAGTTTTGCACCAGATTGTCGGGGTATTCCAGACAGTAACGAGGAAAATTATTTTGTCCCCGCGAGTTGGCTGTGCCTATACTCAACACAATCCCCACAGCGAAGAACAAAATGAGTGTACATCGTTTTATCATTGGTTTTCCTGGTTATTATTTAAGTTGCTCCATAATACCACTGCACCGCTACAGACACAATTGATGCACCATCATTCCCGGAACAAAGCATAGTAAAAATTGCACTCCACCGCTAATTGGCTTATTGCAATGTGATTGTAAGATGTGCTAGAATGACAGTACCGTTGCAGTGAGACAGGGGCGCAACTAGCGCATACGGTTCTTGTCCTTCGTTCTCTGTCATTTGTGTGAGATGAGCCACCCTATGATGATGACTATTGTGAAGCCCAGTGAATAATGCTGTGGGGTCAATAATGGAACGGTTTATGTTAATTACGCTCAGCCGTCGTAGTCGCTGGCGGAAATGGGTGCAATTGAATATTCTGTTGCTGTTCCTCGCTCTATTTTTGCCGGCAGCTAAAGCCGGCCCATCTGTCGCCTTGCAGCAAACACCAACATACGTGCAACTTTATCGCAAAGCACGTGTGCAAGGCAGTGTGTCTGTAATTGTTCGAGTGCGCGCCAATTTTCAGCCGGAAGGCACTTTGCGCCGCCTGCAATCTGTGACGCGCCAACGTCACGCCATCACGGCAGCTCAACAAACTGTTCTGGCAACGCTTAATGATTCGAATATTACCGATGTTTCAAATGTGCGGACGTACACCTTCATTCCCTATATGGCGTTGACTGTTAATGCCGATGCGCTCCAGCAACTCGCCAGTCTCCCTCAGGTTGTCGGAATTCAAGAAGATGTGCTCGCGCCGTCGGCTCTGGCCAACAGCACCGCCCTGATTGGCGCTGACCAGGTTTGGGACGTGGGCTATTCCGGCACGGGTTGGACAATTGCCGTGCTAGACACCGGGGTAGATGGTCGACATCCCTTTTTGATGAACAAAGTTGTTGACGAAGCTTGCTTTTCTACCACGGTCTCTAGCTATGGGGCAACAACACTCTGCCCTAACCGCGCCAATTCGCAAACAGGGAATGGGGCCGCGATTAATTGCACCGGTATTATCAATTGTGACCATGGCACCCATATTGCCGGTATCGTCGCTGGCAAGGGGACGTCGTTTTCTGGCGTGGCCAAAAATAGCACCCTCATTGCCATCCAAATTTACTCTCGTTTTGATAATACCTACCTGTGCGGCGGCAGCTTGCCTTGTTTGTTAAGCTACACTTCTGATCAACTTGCGGCGCTGGAACACGTTTTCAATCTCAGAGATATGTACCACATTGCTGCTGTTAATTTGAGCCTGGGGGGCAACGCCGTTTCTACCCCGTGCGATTACAGTCCCCTCAAAGATGCCATCGATTCATTGCGTGCGGCAGATATTGTCACCGTCATTTCGGCGGGGAATGAAGGCTACGCTGATGCGCTGGATACCCCTGCCTGCATTTCTAGCGCGATCAGCGTTGGTGCGTCAACATTGCCCGGTGACACAGGTGACGAAGCTGTTGCCGCTTTTTCTAATAGCGCTGCTTTTCTGGACTTACTGGCCCCCGGTCAGGATATTATTTCATCGGTGCCGGGAGGGGGTTATGCTCAGGAATCTGGCACGTCGATAGCGACGGCGCACGTTGCCGGGGCATGGGCTGTGCTCAAATCGTATGCTCCCACAGCCTCCGTTGATGAAATCTTTACTGCACTTATTGCCACGGCTCATCCTATTACCGACACGCGCAATCACCTGGTTTTTCCACGCCTCCAGCTAGACAAGGCGTTAACTGTGCTTCCCGCACCCTCACCGACGCCGATAGCGCTAACCCCACACATTGCAGGTATCAGTCAACCAGAAGGAAACAATTTACAGGCAACCACTGTCTCCATTACTGGCTCAAACTTTTGGGGGCCACCGAATGTGCAGTTGAACACGACGCCACTGGATTATGTGACCCTGGTCAGCGCAAGTGAATTGCGCGCGACGGTTCCATCGCACCTGCCCCCGGCGACGTATGATTTAACCGTCACCAACCCCGATGGTCAGCGGGCCGTTTATAACGCTGCGTTCACCGTCTCTACAGTCTATGAGGTGTATTTGCCCCTGGTTGTGCGCTGATTGCGTTTGCTCTAAAGATTTGACAAAATACCCCGTTCTGAATAGAATAGCGCCGTAACATTGATGCGCGGGCGTAGTTCAGTGGTAGAACGTCTCCTTGCCAAGGAGAAGGTCGTGAGTTCGAATCTCATCGCCCGCTTAGGTAGTTTTCCTCGATAGACTCTATCGTTGGCAGACTTCATCCCTCAATGAGTTCTATCGCTTCCCATCATATTCAGTTGTTAAAGGTGGGGGAACAACCCGCCCCACAAGTTCAACTTCCTTTTGAAAACACTATATTTTCTTGGTTATTCAGGGGGGAGTGCAACACAACGCGCTGCGGCGTATTAAAACGGTAACACACCACCCCTGTGGTGGTTGTTTTATAGCTCAAACCCGGTGCTGGCAAGCGAGAGGGTTTGGGTACAAACAAAAGATTGTCACGCAAGTGGCTATCAAAAAATCGTCGTCACATAAAAGTGGCGGCGTTTTTTTATGCTACGGATTCATCTGGCACACTCACAATAAGGTCGCCCACCTCACAATCTAGCCCTCCTGCTCGGAAATATCCATATAATTTATCTAAAGTCTTATATGATACTGAACTGACATCGTTGTTGGCGAATCGTATGAGTGTTGCTTCAGGTATCTGAGCTTGTTCAGATATTTCCTTGTATGAAATTCGACGACCTAATCGTGCTTCCAATTGCGCCCGCAGCACTTTAAAATTGCTGCGAATAGCCATTTGCGACACAATACCTCCTTGACTTTTCAAACTTGAATCCAATATATCATAAACAAATCATACTGTCAAGAATGATTGTAAAAATACTGTTTTAGAGCTTTATTTCGTCATACTTGACAACAAATAATTTTCATGCTATGATACAATCATATTTGATACTTATTCAATCAATATTGATTGAATAAGTATCAAAAAAAGACCCTTCACCAGCCGACCAAGCACCGAAGGGTCTCACAAAGCCCAAGAAAGGAGCAATGTATGAACAGTATAGCACAAGGTTTTAGAAACATCAAAGCAGTTATCCGAATAATCGTCAGTGTCATCCTCCTGGCGCTGGCAATTATCTCCGGGGCAAAACTCACCCCGCAACCGCAAAGTCGTACTATCGAACCCCCTACCGAAACCCGCACCATACTGGTGCAGTCGGCAAGCGGTTTTTATGTTTTAGAACTCTAGGATACCCCTATTTTTAATCAAGTACCTAACTGGCACGGTGGAATTTTACGCGCTGGCACAGCTTGACAAGGTTGACATCGCTACTGCTCGCCAGGCCCTGCAAGATATGGCGGCGCGGAACCTGCGCCTTGCCGGAGCGAAAGTGCAGGACAAAACCCCCCCACAAGGCATTGCTTTGGGCATAGATGTACCCGGCTTGACCCTGACCAAAATCGGGGTCGGCTACGGCAAGAAAATCAAACTCGGCAAAGGCGACACCACCCGATGCTACATCGGGGAATGTCTGAGCGCATCGTACCGGATGCACCAGGATCTTAAATGGGAATACATCGCCCTTATCCCCATTGAAAAAGGTGCGATTATCTCCTACGAGAATGTTATGGCCTGGATAGAAAAAGAGTTGGCGAATGACGGTAGCGTTAATTTGTATCGGGTTACAGACGGGCAGGAAGAAGAACTGTACTACTCGGATATGTGGCTGGATGACCTGAACGAACAAGCCAAAATTGCCACCGCCGGGAACTGGTGGTGGGAAGAAATCAAGATGAACTATGAATCACAACACAGCTATTGAGTATTTTTTGGAAAACGCCACCGGCGAAGTATTGCTGGCGCAGGTACACAGGTTGACTGCCGAGCGCAACAAAGCGGTCACAGCCCTGCAAGTCATTCTTAGCATGGTCAACACAGGCGCGGACAGCGGTGAAGTCAAGACGTTGGCAACCCGCACTTTGTTTGACCTGGATGCACTGCCGCCGGAAGGTCAACCGCTAGTTATCTTCACAGATTCCGATGGCACTTGCCGGGCGGAATACGTATCGTCACCCAGGCAGGCGGCACAAATTGTTTTGGCCGAAATGCTGGATGCCGCCGATGCGCTGGGCATAGAATACGATGATTTGCCCGCGCTGGCGGATATTAAACGCGAGTTGGCGGTTGGTAATTTATCGGTCACGGTCAGTTCACGGCAGGGAGCGGTGTTGCTCACCGCCCGGTACAAACATTAATTTGGCAACACGCGGCGGCGGTAGACTGCCTCCCCTGCCGCCGTCCGTTTGCAATATCCTCCTCCTGTGGGGACGGGGATTGACTGCCACCCCGTCCCCGAAAGAACAAGGACACTGACCAGCGGGACCCTTGCGGCCTGGAAATTCCCGCCGACCTGCACCGGGCGGCGGCAGATGCGGAACTGACCCGGCGGCTGATGCTGCACTTAGGGAGCAGGTAGGCGGCAGAAACGGGGGGCGGTTGCACCCTAAACCGGAGGCGATATGGCGACACAAAGGCTGAAACAACGATTGACCCGCTTGAGCAAGGCGGAGATGGTGGAAGTCCGGGATTACCTGGATACGCTCATTGCCCAGGCCGAAGAAGCGGAAGCAGAAGCGGCGGCACGTATCGGTAAGGCCCGGTCATCATCCGGTGGCGATTCGAGGAAAACTGGCGGTGGTTCTGCCTGGGTCGAGTTGAAAACGATTAACGGCTGCGGCCCCTACGCCTACCGGCGATGGTATGAAGGCAAACGCTGCCGCAGCCAGTATATCGGCAAAGTCAAAAAGGAAGGGTAGACAAATGTTGAATCTGCGTTGGACACAATTGCGTCCATCCCCGCTCAATCGCCTGGCACGCGGGGAAATCGACCCGGACGACCCGGAACTCAAGGAGTTGGCGACCAGCATCAGGCGGCGGGGGGTGATTCAACCCCTGACCATCCTGCCCCCCCCCCCCAGAACGGCGATGGTGTCTACACCATTCTGGCGGGGGAACGGCGATGGCAGGCGGCGAAGCTGCTGGGTGACGATGCGCCCCTGCTACCGTGCGTGGTGCGCGAGACGCAGGGTGAACTAGCCACCCTGCTGGATATGGGGACGGAAAATATCCAGCGCAAAGACCTGAACCCCGTGGCCGAGGGGCAATACTACCGCGCTTTGCTGGACAACGGTCTGTCTGATGTGGCCGCCATTGCCCGCGAACTGGGCAAGACCCGGCGGCGGCAATTGGCGTACCGGATGGCAAAGTATCAGTTTGTACCGGCCTGGCAGCCGCGATTGCTGGCCAGATTGCTGGGGGGGGGGCCTGAATTTTGCGTCTGCCTTAGTCGAGCACACGATTTTCGTGGCACAAAAATAGGGACGATATTTTCGTGGCACAAAAATAAAGACCCTGGATTTCCGCCGGAAACGAGGTGCTTACTGCTTCTTCCACCCCTTTTAGGGGGTGTAAGCAGTAAGCGGTAAGCAGTAAGCGCCCTAAAAAACGGCGGAAATTATCAATTTTCAAAAATTCACCCGGTTGGGTGTTTTTTGTTGTGCTCGTTGCAACATCGCTCTGATATACTCGAATCAAGATTAAGCAAGACGGAGTTGAACGATGAACGCACAAGAAAAACACAACACAATCGCACGGGTGGTGAGCGCCCACCCATACCACGTCAAACTGATCGCCGTTGTCAACCTACTTTGATTATCCGGCGCAAATTCGGCGGCTAATTTATACCACCAACCCGTTTGACACTCCCCCCTATCGCGCTCAGGACTGCCGCCTTCCGCTTCGTTGACAGCGTCGGCTTTCCCGTCAAAAAAAACTGGCGGTTGTCCAATGTCCACAACTATACAAATTTCGAGGCTCTATACCCAAACAGCGGGCACAGGTCACGCGGCTTGCATTCTCGCTCCCCCTGGCTCCGGACTTCCGTTACCGGACTTACCCGCAAGGTTCGCTACTAACCTGCTGGCTAGACTTTGGTCAGGTGAGATTTGCACCCACTGGGTAACTTCAACGAATTTCTACAGACACAAACCTATTTCCCATTTCGTGGTCTTGACAATGGGGGGTAGGTTTACAGTTTGAGTTTAGCTTGTGTTTTGTGGCCTGGCGAAGTTCACTATGTCTATTAATCGAAAGTCGGCGTTATCCAACAACGGCAACCGCCTTCATCTGTGCAATCGGCTAATGGAAACTCTGGGATTTCATCAAGTCTATATTTTTTCTTCTTGCTACTTTACGACAAGCGGAACAGACGCCATCATCATTGCAGGTTTGAACTTTTACATATTTGATGCCAGACTCACGGCAATTATCTAATTCATAAAGATAGTGTGCATGAGAAATGAATGCTTGGGCAGCAGTTATCGTTTTAAAACCACAAGATAATTCTGCTAATTTAGCATTTCCCCATAAATGTATCATTCCTGCGGCGATTCTGGTGTTTTCAGACTTATCCCAACCATACTTCACAGCAGCTTGCGGCATCCTGGTAAAAATGTAACGTAACATTATTTCGTCTCGGTTTGTATTGTAATTGTCCCAAGAAATATTTATGCCGCGTTTGAACACACATTTGGCTTCATAACCAGCCATAGCTAAAACCGATTGACGATAGTTTCCTTCCGACAAATATTTTTCTGATAGGCTAATTGCATCTTTCCGCCGTTTGATTTCATATTGTTCGTATGCTTCAGCAAATTTTTTGCCTTGTTCCGTGCAAACCAAAACAAAATGGCCTGTTATTAGGCTTTGTATCCCCTGTTCATCATGTTCGGCCAATCGCTTTGCCATCACTTCTTTTGTCCCTGATTGGGACAAACCACGCTCTTTCAAAAATCGTTTAAGGTCTGTTGAGTTATATATAGCAAATAGATGATCGGCACTATCCGCTTTTTGTAACAAATTTAAGTCAAGAAAACGCTGAATTGCTACTTGAACGGGCTCCTTTAATGGTTCAGTCCATTTTTCAAACTTTGTTATGATGTTGGTATCTCTTGGTTTTACAAAGTGGGAAAGTAAATTTGCATGAACGCGTGATTTTTGCCAGTCGAAAGTATTAGGGTTAACCTTTTTTTGTACAGGTTTCTGCTTTTCAGATATTTTCTTTCTACGCTTAAAAAAATTAAACATAATTCACCCTATGATTATTGGTTGTGAGCCAGCCAGCCGCCCAACGCCAAAATTAACGCGATTGCGGGCCAGCGAAACCAATCTCAAAGCAAAAGTGCCTCCGCAGGCGCAACCAACTTCAAAAAAAGGAAGGGTAGATACCGTAATAAAAGTCAAGCGGCAACTTGTGATAGATTAGCATAATTGGGGTCAAAAGGTTGGCCTGATTTCAAAACGCCGTAAACGATTTGCAGCAATTTGCGCATCGCGGCACCCACAATAACCATTTTATCCTTGTCCCGTGCTTCAAGGCGTGCCGCCAGCGCTTTAACCCTTGGATTGAAACGAATGGCGGTTAAGGCCGGAAAATACATCGCTGTCTTGAGCGTTTGCTTGCCGATTTTGGTCAACCGACTTTTCTTGTGAACCGAGGACCCGGAACTATATTCTCGAGGCGATAGCCCGGCATACGCAACCACCTGACCCACGTGGTCAAAACGATGAATATCAGGCAACTCAGCCATCAACTTACCCGCGGTCTTGTCGCCAATACCGGGAATCGATTTGAGCAGGTCAAACTCTTCTTTGAGGTCGGGATGTCGGTCAATATGCTCCCGGATACGCATCTCCAATTTGGCGATTTGTTCATCCAAGAAGGTCAGGCTTTCATACAAACTCTCCAATACCGCCTCACAATCCTGCCCCGATTGCAACCGATTGGTTTCTCGGGTGCGCTCCCCGATCAGGGCATCCAAACGACGACTCAGCTCCTGTAAATCCTGCTTCTGTGGTGTCGGAGGCGTCCATAGCGGCGGTTCCTGCGTCCGACAGAAATCAGCAATCACCACTGCATCGACCCGGTCAGTTTTATTGCGCCGCAATTGGCTCTCGGCATATTTCCTGATCCGGGCCGGATTGACCACACTAACCCGACAACCAACACCGAAGAAATATTTGGCCAACTGCTCCCCATAACACCCCGTCGCTTCCAGGCAAACCCAAATCTCATCACCCCCTTTATGCTTCAGCCATTTACTCAGCTTTTTGAACCCGACCGGTGTGTTGGCAAACTCACCCGCCCCCATCGCCTGCTTCCCGTCAAACAACGCCACATCAACTTTGTCTTTGGCGACATCAATTCCTAAAATCATTGCTCACTCCTTGTACCATAAACTGGAATGGCATTTGTCCGCCCTGCACAACCCGCTTGCAAATTCAAGCTCTCTTTGTTCTCATTCAAAGGGCTTCAGATACCGTTCGTTGTTTTGGCGGACAAACAGAATGGGAGTTACTCTAACCTACAATTTCTTTGCATTCGCAATTCGCAGAACTTCACCATTCTGTTGCCCGGAGATAATCTCCTTGTAATACAAGATTATCCCATTTCTATTTATCATACAAGCAATTCGCTTGCAACGATTTGTTAGGCGCACCTATGGTCTGTGTAATATGCCAATCAAAATGGAATTTCATCTTCTGACTGCCCGCGGACGGCGTTATCATCCCAGCGCCAGCGGGGATTGAGCATTAAGACCGCGTCCGGCTCGTATTTGGTGGTTTCCCCGCCGGCCAGGTCAAAGACCTCCCCGCGATGTTTCTTCAAGCCCGCAGCATCCATCGCCGAGACTGCCACGATGGGGATACCGTGTGCCAGCGCCAAATCCTTCAACCCTTCGGTGACGAACGCCACCCGGTCAGCTTTGCCAACCTGCTCCCGCCAATCGAGGCTGTAGGGGATTTTCTGCAAATAGTCAACAAAAAGCACCGTTTTTAACCCGTATTTTCTCTTGAACCATTCCAGGTACGTGTCTATCACATCCAATGATGTTTTCATCGGATGTCCCTTGACGATGAAGAGCCGGTCGAAGTAGGCGGCGATATTATCCCCCGCCGTGCGGCCACCACCGACAGCATCAGCTTCCGTCCCCGCCCGCTGACATCCGCCACCACCGGGTCCAGCCAATCCCACCTGTATGCCTCTTTGGCCGCCCCTTCGTAATCGAGCCAGCGGATTTGCGTTTTCACCCAGTTAAAGTTGACTTCCTGGACCTATGTCAAGCGCTGCTCCGCGCGGCCCATCACCGCCCAGCAGGTGACGGGGAGGGTTGACCGGCTCAAGGCTAATTGTGGCCGCGCGAACCGTCAATGACGTGTTGGGCAAAAAAATGCCGCGTGAGTGAGCACGTGGCATTTTTGTGTGTGGTACGTTTTCGGTGACAAGCCGCACTCGTGCATTGACGAGCTATAGCCGGTTGAGTTAGCCGTAGAGCCGCCCCAGGGCTTTGATTTTCTTCCAGGTGAGATGCCAGGCGATCGCAGACAGGCCGAGATTTTCGCGGAGGGTAGCGGGGTTAATCCCGGCTTTACTTTGGCGGACGGCGTAGAGCCAGCGCAGGGTTTCGGCGGTCAGGCTGAAAGAGAGCCCGGCGGCATACCCTGCGCGGGCGATGGCGAGTTCCACGGTTTTTTCACCGAAGGGGAACCAGCGATTGGTTGCGTCAGTTTGCGGGTAGGCTTCGCGGTAACGCCACAGGGCGGGAGCGATGCCGGCGGGCAGGGGGAGCCGCCGGGATTTCCACAGTAGTTTGGGGTTGGTGTAGCGGACAACAACGCTATCTCTGGTGACGTCCCCCAATTGCAGGCGCATCAGTTCCCCTTTTTTGAGGCCGGTGGCCAGGCATAGAGAAATCAAGGCGAGGGGGCGCGGGTCTTTCATAGCGCTGGCGGCGGCGATGATGGCTTGCATTTCTTTGGTAGTAGGCAGGGTAGGCATTGTTTCGGGACGTTCCTGGTATTGGACGGCGGCCGCCGGGTTATGGACGATGGCGTTGGTTTCGCTGAGCCAGGCGAAGAAGGAGCGCAAGCTGGTGATAGAGCGCTCCAGGGTTTTGGGGCGGCATTGTTTGGCGCGGTCATTCAGGAATCGGTTCAGGGTATCTTCGTCGATGGTTTCGATGGGGGTATTTTCTCCGATGAAGTTGGCAACGTGTTTGAAGTCGGAGCGGTAAGCTTTGATGGTGTATTTGGATTTGCCGCCGGTGGCTTGGGCGTGCAGGAAGGCTTCGATGGCGTTGGCGAGGGTATCGGTCGTGCGAGTGGGTTTATCGGCTTTGATGAAGTTAATTTGAGCTGGTGGTGCTGTTTGAATGGTGTCGTCGAAAAGAGAGAGTTGCGCGATCATTTTTCCTCCCTGAGAGACCCTCACCACCTGTGCCCCGTTATGGAGTAAAGGGGGTATTAGCGACGGGGGGATTGATGGGTGCACCATCTCGCTGGATGGTCGGCAGTTCAGGGGGTCATACTGCCGATACAGCGATTGTTTAGCGTGATTATATCATAAACAAGCGGTAAATCAAGTACGTATCCGCCAATCACGCGGATAGGCACAAGTCTCTACCCCTTCCAGTCCCCTTCCATGCTTTTTCTCTGCTTTCCACTCTGTTTTTCTACCCTGCCCCATCCCGGCTATCCCCTTGTGTTTTGCCCGGTTGTTACCCTTGTTTTATCAAGGATTCTCACCCTGTTTTCTCAAAGAATTCTCAGGGAAGAATTTCCCCCGCGCTTGCTCCCACCGGCGGCAACTAAAACAGCGATGAAACAATGAAACAAACCGGGGTGGAACCGAGAAACGACAATGAAATAAAACCGGGGGAGACAGAGAAAAACCTGGAAACTGAGGCTGAAATAGGAACTTATGCCTATCCGCGTAACAGCAAGTTGTGCAACCTGGCTGTACTCGAAACCCTGGGCCAAATTATGGTCAGCGATAACATCCCCGAACTCGCCGGAAGAAACCCAAGCTGGTTCTACGATGCCGCCGATGTCATCTCTAAAACAGAACACGACCTCGATAGCCAGGTTGCCGCCATCAACCGTCTTTTGGAAAAATGGCTTGCTGATGACACAAAACAAACGGCTGATGCTGGCGCTTTCCACGCCTAAAACTCGCTCAGCACCTCTGAAATCACCATCCTGTCGCCGCCTGAACAACTCCCCAAATTAATTTGGACACAACCTCCCAAAAACACACTAACTGAGGGCATTTTGCATATTTTTATCCCCGACAACATACCCCCAAAACACCCGTTTAACCCCTGAATTGTACCATATAGTACACGGAAACAGCCCGTTTCACTTAAATTGGCCCCCCGCTTCCCCTTACCCCCCGACAACATACATAGACAACATACCCACTCCACCCCGACAACATACCCTTTTCCCCTATTTTCGCGCCGCGAAAATACCCCCTTATTTTCACGCCACGAAAATAAAATCGCAGTCGCCCCGCCCTTTTGAGATGTATCATCAGCCTGTTGGGTGACTGCCCTCTGCCGCCCCTGTTATCACCAGGAATACACCGCGCCCAAGCCCCCCCACCCCGTAATCACAGAACTCAATAGCCGCGTTTTCAGGCGGCAACAAGGTCGCAAATTCGCTTCCGGTCCCGCTGTGGCAGCGTTTTGGGGGGAGCATCGGTTCAAATTCCAGGCCACAACACGCAGCATAGTGATCTTTAACGCTCCGACATCTGGCCGGCGGCACACACAACTCCAAAAACCGCCCAAAACCCTCCGAAACACCCGTTTCACCGTACTAATCCACCGAAACGCCAATGAAACAGCCCGTTTCACTGAAACGACCGATGAAATACGCCAGGAAAATTGCTTGCTCGCCACTCGTCGCCGTGCTTCAGGGGACGTTGATGGGGCAACAAGCGAAACCCGCCCCCTCTGGCGGCCCTGCTGACGCCCCCCCCCCAATGAAACAAACCGCCGCGCTGAGTGACTTGTACGGCCGATTTAGGGGGCAAGCAAGCGTCCCTTAGTGCCCGTATTTTGCCCCCTAAATCCGCGCCACACCCATCGGCACAATGCCCCCACCGACGGGATGCACCCCACGAAACACCGCCGTTTCACCCAATGAAACAGTCTGAAACAATGGCGTTTCACACGATACCTCGCATCTGTTCTGTCATTTTGCGGGTTATAATGCTCCGGCGGGTTGCGGCAATAGTGTCCCGCCGATTTGCGGCCAAGATGTACCAGGGTGATGGTGAAACTTCTGCCAATCAAGAACAAGTTTAGAGCGGGAGGGAAAAATATGATGGATATTCGAGAAATTTTGTTGTGGCTGCGGGCCGGAGAGAGTAACCGAGCCATTGAACAGGAGACGGGGATTGACCGGCGGACGGTGAAGAAGTATCGGAGGTGGGCCACAAAGCAGGGGTTACTGGAGCAAGAGAAGCTGCCGCCGACGGAGGGTCTGCAAAGTTTGCTAGAAAAGAGGCTGGGGCCGGTGCCGCCCCCGCAGAACGTGTCCCCGGTGGAGCCGTACCGGGCGGTGGTGGGAAAGCTGAGGGAGGAAGGGGTGGAGATCGCGGCCATCCGGGAGCGGCTGAAGGAGCGGGGGTTTGAAGGGAGCTACTAGGCGGCGTGGCGTTTTGTCAAGCGACGGGGGGATCAAGGCTACCAGGTTTCTGGGGTGACTCAACCGGCTCAACCCGAAAGAGCGCCACGCTTTCTTCTCGACTCAAGGGATCCGCATAGACATAATGGAATATTTTTGGATTGAGCTTTTTAGTGATGACGGCTTCCATCTCCGGGTCATAAGAGCGCCAGTCCCAACTGGTCCAGACGCCGTGCTCATCGTGCCGTTTTGTCTCCATTCGGGCCGGAACGTCAACCCCATGGATCAGACAAAGAAGTTCCTTCCGGCCTTCGTGCCGAAAGACCAGAGTATAAACTCTGTAGGTAACCACCTCTTCCCCCTCAATGGCCGCCTGCTTCAAATTCGTCCGCCGCAAGAAGTAGAGGCCGACCGCCGGTTCCGGGAAATCCACCCCCCCAATCACCAGTGTGACCAGATACTGCTCGAAGAGTTGGCAGGTGTCTGCCACTTCAAGGTCTTTTAATATCTGCGGCAGACATTCCGGCGCGATGTGCGGAAAAATGTTCAACAGAGAAATGCTGATAGGCCCTTCCCCCCCGGCGACTGCCAGGTCTTTGGCCCAGGGGGTGGGCAGATTCAGGTATTTGGCGGCGTGCCCTTTTTGTTTATCCAGCTGCCGGTCGATGCGGCGAATATCATTTTATAATATCTTCATCGACCGCCCTGTCAACAGGCGAATCTGACTGGGCGAGTAATTTAAGCCAATGTGCCAGCGCAACAAGGCTAAAATCCGCTTCCAACCAGTCTTCAGATTAAGATGCTGGCACAGGGCGATGGCCTCTTGCTTTTGGAGTTCTCCCTCGATTTGCGCTTCCAACTCCCGAGGAGACGAGTTTGACCTTGGATTTCCGCCTGGATTGGGGGGACTATCATCGTTTAAGGGGAGCGTGGCCGGCGTTTTCCGGGCTCGCCGCCAGTCATCCAATAAGACAGAGTGCGCCGCGCTCCAGTGCAGCCCTTCGGGGCTTTCTATGGAAACCGGATTCTCCAACAACATCCGCTGCACCTTAAAAAAGGTTGTCTGAGCCAAATCCTCCGCCTCGTGACAACTCTTACCGTTTCTATAAAAGAAGCGGTACACTTTGCGGGATAATTTCCCATAGAGTTCTTCTCAGGCCCGCTCTCTAACCAGAACATCAAGACTGTTCAATTGTTGGGTTAAATCTTTGCGCATCTCGCTCATAGCTGCCTCCCCGCATTTAAACAAAAAACCTCCACTTACGTAGACGAAAAACTGTGCTATTTTTACCACGTGGCAATCTATAATGGGGATTCGTCTTTTACTTTTAAGGATAGAGATATTCTACCTCATTGGGTCTCTACGCAAAATGGGCCACAGATTATACGGATGGCACAGATGGCCGCAGATAAAAACAAAAGTCAAATCCGCGAAAATCTGTCTAATCTATGTCCTCCGTGTGCCCATAAATCCGGCAGATACGGGAAACTTTGCCAGGCAACATTATGATGCAGGAGGATCAGAATTTTGGCAGTTTTGGGGAGAAATTGGGGAGTCTACCAAGCCAAAAGTATGTTATAATAAAGGCATCGGATACCAGTTTAAACTTCATAAAGAAACCGTCTTCTGCCACATAGATAAATGAAGACATTGCTTGCCGGATTACGGAGAGAGGCATTCCAATGGCCGGTCGTATCCAACCTGCTGCCGGGTTATCCGGTGGGTTAGCACCCCTTTTGATTGTCTGCCCGCCGCCTTTGTCCTTGCCACGAAAACCATATAACTTCCGATTGCTTTGCTGTTTTCCCAACGCCAACCTTGACACCGATTTCCCGGTTCCAGGGATTAAGCAACTTTCTTTCTGTAAAATAAGTATCCTTTGAATGTAAGGTTCAG
>CAYPUV010000079.1:12404-15213 GCA_964413895.1 uncultured Anaerolineaceae bacterium | reverse complement strand
TCTCTGTGAGACCTCTGTGAAACTCTGTGTTACAATTTGCTTGCTGAATAGTTACAAATTAAATTGAAAGAAGAATTATGGCGCGCAGAAAAACCAAAAAATCAACCACACCGATCCCCAAACAGCAGATAATTCGTGGGCCAGAGTGTCACTTTGATGGACGCACGCCGCCCGTTGCCTGGCCAACCGTCTCTTTATGCATGATTGTTAAAAACGAAGCAGACAACCTGGCCGCGTGTCTGGAATCGGTGGGCGATTTTGCCAGCGAAATCATCATTGTTGATACCGGTTCTACCGACCGCACCGTGGAAATTGCCGAATCATTCGGGGCCAGGGTCAAATATTTCCCCTGGGCCAACGATTTTGCCGCCGCGCGCAACGAATCCATCAAAGACGCAGTAGGCGACTGGATTTTTTGGATGGACGCCGATGATCGTTTAACGCCAAAAGGTGTGGCGCAACTCAAACAGGCGGTGGTGTCGGGGCACGGCGATGTGTACATGTGCCGCGTGGTGAGCCAGGGGTTGCAAGTGGGGAGCAGCGATGCTTATGTAGAACATCTGCGGCTGTTTCGCAACCACCTGGGCATCCGGTTCCAATCGCCATTGCACGAAAGCATTATGTCAGATGTAATCCGCAAGCATCTGACACTTGCGCGCACCAACATCACTGTTGCACACACCGGTTACAAAATCAAAGTAGAGGATTACAAGGCTAAAGCCAAACGTAACCTGGCGATAATCAACGAGGCGTTGGCCAGGAAGCCACATTCCCTGTATTGGCGCTACCATCGCGGGACCGTGCTGAGCGTGTTGGATGAAAAAGAGCAGGCGGCGGAAGACTATCAGGCAGTGGTCGACAATCCGCCCCCTGAATTACACTGGGATATTTATGTTTATCAGGCGCACACGGGCCTGGTGGAAATGTACCACGATTTGGGTCGCGTTGATGATGCCCGGCGGGTGTTGGAATTGGCACTGGAACGATTCCCTCGCCGGCGACACCTGGCTATTGCTGCGGCGATCTTCTATTTGGCGCAGGATGAATTGGACGCAGCCCTGGAATCGCTGACCCGCGCCCAAACCCTTCCCCACGATTCGGACGCATTAGGGCAGGCGTGGCCTCCGGGAAAATTAGAATGGGTGTTGGGACAGGTGTACCTGTGGCAGGGAAAGTTGCAGCTGGCACAAGAAGCGTATCAAACAATGTTGAGAAAAATGGGCCTGCAATTGCAGACAACGCCACCTTCGCAGTGGCAACTGGTGCAAGCCAAACTCAAAACGCAAGATTATGATGCTGTCTTTGATTTACTTGACCCCATAGCTTACGGAAATCCCATGGCCCTGCGCTTGCTTGCTCGCGCCGATGACAAACGAGGACGATGGCGCAACGCGGCGGCCTGTCTGTCCCAGGCCATCGCTTTAACGGGAGCGCAGCCCGGCGAATGGGTCGAGTTGGCTGAATTTGTGCTCCACACACGCCATTTCTGTACCGCAGAACAATTGTGCCATCAGGCGCTGGCAGAAAATCCTGATGATGCCGACGCGCTGAACCTGCTTGGTTTTATTGCTATTCAACGCAATGACGCAAAACAGGCAATGACGTATCTATTGCAGGCCAAATTGGCGGCCCCGGACCACCATTGGATCCGGCAGAATTTAGAACAACTTGCCGCTGCGCTGCATCTTTCACTTGAAGAAGCGGTCCGCCGGCACGGGGCGCGGATGATCGCGCAGAAAGAATACGCATTTGCGGCAACGGCGTTCACTATGCTGATTCAAATGGCTCCCCGCGATGTTGGGGCGTATAAATCACTGGCCGTGGCCCTCAACAACCTGGGCCAAAGCGCAGAGGCGATGTTCGCCTGGGAAACAGCAGAACGGTTGGTGAATGAAAACGTGTGAACCGTAAATCTAACGTAAATCTATCGTAAATTTTTTTGCATCCTCTCAAGTTTACCCTCTTCCCCCCGATAATAGTAACACAACTGAATACAAGATTTAATCAATTGTGTAACATTACGAAGGAGGTGTTGTTGGCGAAAAAAGAAGGTTGGCGAGCAACATTAGTTGAAATGTAGAATAGGTAAGGATACCTGAATTAATAAACACGGAGGTTATTAAAATGGCACAAGTAGATTTCACCAGGATTGCATCAAATATCGGCGCCTTGAACGCCCTTAACTCCTTGCGGTCTGTCAACAACAAACTGGCCTTGCACCAAACCCGTCTGGCAACGGGCCGGCGCATCAACAGCGCGATGGATGACCCCGCCGGGTTGACCATTGCCAACAAGTTGAACGCGCGCTCCGAAGGGATGAAGACGGCATTGAGCAACATTGGCGCTGCGAAGAACCTGCTTTCGGTGGCCGAATCTGGCCTGTCCAAAATCAATGATATTTTGATTAATATGCGCAACCTGACTCAACAGGGTGCCAGCGATACGCTGGGAACTGATGAGCGCAAGGCTATTATGGACCAGATCAGCGAATACGAGACCCAGATTGCGGACACCATCGGTCAGACCAAATGGAACGGCGAGGACCTGATCAGCACTACGTCCAACTTCACCTTCCAAACCGGCGCTGATAGCGGCGATACCACAGTCTTCAGTGCTGTCAAACTGACAACGGTCACTGCTGCTAGTGGGGATACTTTAGGTCTGTCTGTAACGCTTGCCAGCAACGACGGCACCACATTTGCTAGTTACATGGGCAAGGTCGATACAGCTATCAACACCATTTCGTCCAAACTCTCCACGGTTGGGGCGTTGATGAGCAAGCTGACCTTCAAAGAAGAGCAGTTGGCGG
>CAYPUV010000079.1:0-12304 GCA_964413895.1 uncultured Anaerolineaceae bacterium | reverse complement strand
TCCACGGTTGGGGCGTTGATGAGCAAGCTGACCTTCAAAGAAGAGCAGTTGGCGGTTTCGCAGGTGAACGTTGAATCGGCCTACAGCCGCATTATGAACGCTGATATGGCTCAGGAGCAGCTTGAAGCCACCAAGTTCAGCATTTTGCAGCAAACATCAATCACCATGCTGGCTCAGGCCAACGCTGGCCCCCAAGGCATTTTGAGCCTGTTCCGGTAAACCGTAAGTTGATCGATACGATTGGTCAAACTTTAACGCATAAAAATGGTAAGGAAACCAAACTTAAAACACGGAGGTTATTAAAATGGCACAAGTAGATTTCACCAGGATTGCATCAAATATCGGCGCCTTGAACGCCCTTAACTCCTTGCGGTCTGTCAACAACAAACTGGCCTTGCACCAAACCCGTCTGGCAACGGGCCGGCGCATCAACAGCGCGATGGATGACCCCGCCGGGTTGACCATTGCCAACAAGTTGAACGCGCGCTCCGAAGGGATGAAGACGGCATTGAGCAACATTGGCGCTGCGAAGAACCTGCTTTCGGTGGCCGAATCCGGCCTGTCCAAAATCAGTGGTATTCTGATTAATATGCGCAACCTGTCTCAACAGGGTATCAGTGATACACTGGGAACTGATGAACGCACGGCAATTCAAACCCAGTTGAAGGAATATGAAACGCAAATTAATGATACCATTGGTCAGACAACGTGGAACGGCGAGGATCTGATCTCAACCGGTGGCAGCAAAACCTTCACTTTCCAAACCGGCGCTGACAGCGGCGACACCACCAAATTCACCGGGCTGAACCTCTCCACTGCCAAAGATTCGCTGGGGTTGGACAATACCACCCTCTCCTCCAGTGGAACTTACGCCACCTATATGGGCAAGGTCGATACAGCTATCAACACCATTTCGTCCAAACTTTCCACGGTTGGGGCGTTGATGAGCAAGTTGACCTTCAAAGAAGAGCAGTTGGCGGTTTCGCAGGTGAACGTTGAATCGGCCTACAGCCGCATTATGAACGCTGATATGGCTCAGGAGCAGCTTAATGCCACCAAGTTCAGCATTTTGCAGCAAACATCAATCACCATGCTGGCTCAGGCTAACACTGCCCCACAAGGTATTTTGAGCCTGTTCCGTTAAGATTTGATTGAACGGCAAAAATCAGGTAACGGGTAATAAGTGGGGGATGTAAGAGTCTCCCACTATTCCCATCTAACGTGTCAAAAGCGGATAAACTCTATTCATAATTGACGGGATAAAATCATGACGAATCAACAAGCAGTGACGCAAACTTACCGTATGAATCAGATTGCCGGAGCCAGCCCCCTGGATTTGCTTATTATGGCCTATGATGCAGCATTAGCCAGTTGTGGACAACAAGACCTGGTTCGTTTGACCAAAGCCATCGGTGTTTTACGCGATGCATTAGATTACAGCTACGATGCCGACGTTGCGCTTGGGTTTTTTAGGCTTTATCAATACATTAATGACTTAGCACGCAAAGGTGAGTTTGAGGAAGCAGCCAACCTGTTGCGTGAATTGCGCGATGCCTGGGCGCAAGTTAAAGGAAAATACCAGGCTCCGCAGCCAGCGGTTTCTGTTCCGTATGGTGGTACATCGGTGGAACCGGTGGCCCGGCAAACCGTTGGCGTAGCATTAGCCGGATAAAAAAGAGGGAAAATTATGGTTGGAATTACAGGGGTATCACCGACCAGCCCACAATGGGTGGAACAACTTGTTAATCAGACAATGGCGTTTGAACGTCAGCCTGTAACCAGGTTACAGGCTCAGCGGGACACCTTGAACGTAAAAAACGCCATTTACAACGATATAACCAGTAAAATTGGAGATTTACAGAACGCAATCAAGGCGCTTTACAGCACAGAATATGGTGTAACCGATGCCTTTGCTGCCAAAGCAATCTCTGTTGTCAACGCTAATCCTGATGTTAATGTAGCTAACGTGTCGTTGGATGGCACAAGCGCGGTAGCGGGAGTTTACAGCCTTTCCGTGACTCAATTAGCGCAATCGCATCAAATTGGCTCGGCACAGCAAGCCCAAACCACCGAAGCGCTGAATCTTACTGCCGGTACTTTTGTTGTTGGGGGTGCGTCGAGCAGCAGTGTCAGTGGCAATGTAGGGTTAAACAACCCCGTCAGCAGTTTCGCCACGGGGACGGTGAGCACTGGCGAGACCCAACTTGGCAGCGGCAAGTATTACATTGAGTTTCGGCAAAATAGTTCATCCATCTGGCAATTTCGGGTTGTTGATGAAAACGGCGCGGCTGTGCGTGTTGATGATGCTGCTGACGCCGGAACCGCCACCACCAGCAACTGGCAAGATTTTAGCCTGGTAAAAAACACCACCTTCGATACCGGGCGCGGTTTGACTGTTACTTTTGCCAATACCGACCCCACCGAAGCGCAACTGTACGGCGGCAGCAACACGGCAAATGTTACCTATACTGCGCAGGGGGCCAGCATCAGCGTTGACGCCACCGATAGCTTGAACGCCATACGCGATAAAATTAATACCGCAACCTATGCCGATGGGAACGAGGTGCAGGCTACGATTGTTGACCGCAGATTGGTTCTCACCGGCACACGCACCGGCGCCAGTGCCGCAATTACGCTCGATGACACCAGTGGAACGGTGTTACAGCAACTTGGTATTCTCAGCGCCAGTGGGGGTGGCACGGGGGGCACGTTGGCCACCGGCGCCCAACTTCGAGCAGCACAAAATGCCAAGTTCGATGTCAACGGCATTACGGGAATAGAGCGAGGCAAGAACACAGGTTTAACCGATGTGGTGCAAGGGCTTTCGATTGACCTGAAAAACGCGGGGTCGACTACGATCACGGTTAGCAAAGATAACCAGGGTGTGGTGGACGACGTGAAGACTCTGATTGAGAAAGTGAACGATTTAATGACCTATCTCAAACAGAAAACTGAACCGGTTGTGGGCGATAAAGATAAAAATGGCAACCCCACCTATACCCCTGCGCCACTGGGGACAGATTGGTCGATGCGGTGGTTTAGACAAGATATTGCCAATACAATGCTCAGCGAGTACACCGGTGCAGTTGGCAACGCTCCAAGTTATCTGGTTGATGTGGGCATTACGGTAAATAGTAACGGGTTGTTTGAACTCTCAGATGAATCGGCGTTGACCAACGCCTTGAATAACAACTTCAGTGACGTGCAAAATTTATTCGATAATATTCTGGGTAATTTTAATACCAAACTTGACAACTATGTTACTGGGTCTGGCGCAATTATCACCACCACTCAAAATGGGATTGATTCTGAACTGGCTAACCTAAATAATCGTATTGATAGTTTTAATAAACGGCTTGGTACAAGAGAAGATGCACTGCGGCAACAATATTCGGCAATTCAATCCCAACTTATTAGTATGACCTATCAATTCCAATCAATGCAAGCATTTTCAATAGGGAGTCTATACAATAGTCAAAGATAGTGCGAGTAATTTTTTGTTAGGAGGGCGACACGGATGGACCCCATAAAACCAATTGAAGGAACTGTAAGCAATGCTCAAGAGCAGGCCTTGTCGTTGACGGAAGTAATGCGCGAACACTATTGGCGTCAACAGGCTGAGCAGGCAACACACACCGTTGTTGCCAGCGACAAATCGGTGGAGGTGGCGGTTAAGCGTGAAAAACAGCCTACTAAAAAAGCCCCCGTGCAGGTCTCAAACTCTGTTCACAACACCTATGCGGAGTTCACAGTAGACCGCGATTCGCACAAAGTAATTGTGCGCATCATCGACGGCAACAGTGGCGAGCTGGTTCGCACTATTCCGCCCGAAGACCTGGCCAAAGAAATCGCTAAAGGTCGGCTTAGCCAAAATCAAATCCGACGTCGCAGCATCCGGCTGTGATGAGTTTGCGCAGCGTAACTTTGCCCGAAAGGCCCTAATGATGTCTGCTGAGTTTAAACCTGGCAACCATCAACCAAATACCTACAATTACACCTACCCTGAATTTGTCATTGATGAGCGGTCAGGGCGCGTCGCCGTGAACCTCATTGACAACGCCAGCGGTAGAGTCGTGCGTCATATTCCATCCAGCGAATTGACCCAGATTGTGCAGGGGCATTCTCTGCCCGGGAAAGATCACAGACCGTAATTGCAGCACTTTTTACAATAATGAACGCACTTTAGGGGATTTATGCCTCTACAAATAAACAACAACTATCATGGTCAGATGCAAAGCCGGTGGGAAAAACACGGGCTTTTGGCGTTATTGGGGATTATTATTGTTTTTGCGGCAAGTGGCTGTCGCATTGAAGTTACCTTTGGCGCACCGGCGAATGAGCCCACGGCACAGGATGGATCGACAACCTCCGTGGCGGCGGCGCCCGCTTCCCCGTCTGCGGTGCTGCCCGTGGAACGCGGCACCTCTGCAGTAGTGGTAAAAGAAACACTGCCCACACTCACGCCAACATCTGCGCCACCCACTGCAACGCCCACGCCGCTCCCCAGCCCCACCTCTTTGCCTACGCCCACACCGCTTCCCCCAGCTCAGTTGCCGCCTACGCGCATTGTCGCGCCGGTTATTGGTTTAGATGCGCCAATTACCTTTACCACATGGTCTACCGTCAACCAGGGAGGAACGCAAGTGTCGGTGTGGAACGTGCCGGATTACGCGGCAGGATGGCACGTGAACAGTGCCTTGCCCGGCCACGGGAGCAATATAGTACTATCGGGACACCACAACATTGCCGGCGAGGTGTTTCGATACGTGGTTGATTTGCAGCCTGGTGATGAGATTACATTGCGTGCTGACGGACGCGATTATTTTTACCAGGTTACAGACCGCTTTATTCTACCGGAGCGTGGCGTGCCAGAAGAACAACGGTTACAAAATGCACAGTGGATCCAGCCGACTGTTGATGAGCGCCTGACACTGGTGACGTGTTGGCCTTACACCGATAATAGCTATCGGGTTATTGTTATTGCCAAACCTTCTGGGAAGCTGCAGATGGCTGCTAAACTCCCGTAATACCCCCTTTCACCAAACGCCAGTTAAAAATGTTATTTTGAAGGGGGCCAGAGTTGAATATCGTTTTGGGGTAGCGCACGCATATTGTTTTTGGCCTCAGTCTGCAAATTATACCATTGGTCTCGATCATATTTTAAATGTTTGGCCTCAGCCCAGGCCTGGTCAGCGTAGCTTAACACAGCCACCGCATTCGGGTGTCCCTCTTTAGCTTGCCGTTTCCCTTCCTCATACAAAGCCTTTTGCACCTCACGGGACGAGTACTGCGTGAGTTCCTGGTCGGCCCAGCGCACAAATTCTTGCCCGGTGACAGGTTGCTGATCGAAAATGTAGTAATGGATGTCTCCTTGTAATCCGCGATCGGGAGCGGTGATTGTCCGGTTGCTGCAAGCCAAAAACACAAATGCCAATATTGCAATCGCCAGCGTTAGCCTCGATTGCCGTCGAGATGGAGATGAAATTTTCATGATTACACCTCTATGATAAATATTGACCCTGTGGGTTGATTGTCTTCAACGGTTAGCGTGCCGTGGTGGGCTTCTACCACCATTTTGCTGAAGGCCAATCCCAGGCCAATTTGAAGTACTCTCTTGTTGGTAAATGAACCCGTGTCGAATTTTTTGAAGATTTGTTCCCTTTGCTTTGGGGCAATGCCTGGTCCCTGGTCAATTACTTTGATGCGGACTCGACGCGCCGGGGAAGTATGGTCATCGGTTGCCAGCGGTGCTGCTGTAAGCGTGACGGTTGTGTTTTCGGGAGCGTATTTAATGGCGTTGGAAACTAAATTATCTACCACACGTTGAAAGAGGTTTAGATCCAATGGCACTGCTGGCAGCCGGGGCGGCACGTCAACGATGAGGGCGATGTGTTTCGCCTCTGCGATGAGGGTGTGGTGTTCTCGCGCCGTCAACAGAAGTTCATTAATGTTCACCGGTGTCAGATTGAGGCGAAGTTGACTTTGTTCCATTTTTGCCAGTAGAAGCATATCGTTGATAAACCCGTTCAACCGCCGCGCTTCGGTGTTGATATATTTGGCCGCCCGTATAACTTGCTCTGCGGGCAGGGACACTTTGACCAGGAGGTCGCTGTATCCCTGAATGGTGGTGAGCGGGTTGCGCATATCGTGGGCAATCATATGTGCCATATCTTCACGCAACTGTAACGCAGCTTCCAGGTCGTCGTATTGTTGTTTGATTTTTATCATTGACCGCACCCTGGCCCGCAATTCGATGCTGTTCACCGGCTTGGTGAGAAAGTCATTCGCGCCCGCCGCAAACCCTTCTTTCAGCGTTTCCCGGCTATCAAGCGCCGTGACCAAAATGATGGGGATGTGTTGCCAGCGTTTGTTCTTTTTTATTTTTTGGCATGCAGTGAACCCATCCATACCGGGCATCATCACATCGAGCAGAATTGTGTCTGGCTTAAAGTTATCCAGTTGCGTCAGCGCTTCTTCCCCGCTGGCGGCGAATGCCAGCGTATATTTTTCTGAATACAACAAGGCTTCCAGTGTTTTGTGATTAGTTGGTTCATCGTCCACAATAAGCACCCTGCCGGGTCGATAGCTGGTGGCCGGTTTTTGGTCAGTGTTCATTTTCCTCCTCGTGTTGGCGTCACGTGCGCCGGCAAGTCCAGTTCAACTACAACGCCCGGCCCTGGCTGACGGTTGTAGATGCGACAATTTCCGTTGATGCTCCACATGAGCGAGGCAACCATTGGCAGTCCCAATCCCATGCCGCTAACTTCGCCGGTGAAATATTTTTCACCCTGATAATAGGGAATCCAAATTTGCGCTAATTGTTTTGGCGAAAGAGTCAGCCCGTCATCGCTAATTTTTATGCTGGCGCCGATTTTGGCAGTAGAAATTTGTACGGTGATGGCAGGAGTTTGCTGAGGGTGAAACTTTTTGGAATTTTCCAGTACCTCACGCAAAATAGCTTGCATTGTTTGGGGAGCAATGGATACTGTGATTGATGCAGCAGGGTCATCAGGGTTGTCTAAAACTTGCAGATGCGTAATTTCTAAATCCTTGCTTAATTGCAGCAGCATTGGGTGCAGTTGAGACAGGTTAAATTCGCCCCGCTGCAACGCTGGTGAAAGTGAGGGTGCGTTGACATAATTTACAATATCTTCGATGGCGTTTCGCAGTCGTTCGGCGCTTTTTGCGGCGCGATGGGTGATTTGAACAATATCTTCAGGCGAGAGTTTGTCGATGTGGGAGACAACCAAATCAATACCGCCGAGAATGGGGATCAGCGGTGTGCGTAATTTGTGGGAAATCATCGCCTGAAATTGCCATATCTCGCGCTGCATCGCCATTTTTGAGGTGACATCGTGCAGATGAATGACCCAATCAGCGCTGGTTGTTGCGAACGAGGCATTGATTTGCAGAATATTCACTTGCAACCAGAAGCTTTGGGCGGTATCTGTTTCTGGACGCACCAGATAGCGGGGAGAACCGTTTTCTGCCGTGGTTGTTTGCAATAGATTATCTTTGGACCAGGCAGTTTTCGGCTCGCAGCGGAATTGCTCGCGCACCAGGTCTTGAAATCGTTTGGCGATGGGTTCCCCGGGGTTGGTGGGGAGGTTCAGGTACAGCCTGGCGCGTTGATTGGCGTAATGAATTTCGCCCTGGTGGGTGATGACCAAATAACCGTCGGACGCCTGTTCTACTACCCACTCGAATTTGCTGCGTTCGGTGATGAGCCGCCGGAAACGGTTGAGGCGGGTGATGGTGTGCAGGCGGGCGCGCAATTCAACCCGGTCGAAAGGTTTGGTGATGAAGTCGTCGGCGCCTGCTTCAATGCCTTCCAGTAGCGAAGCGCGGTCATCCAGAGCGGTGAGCATGATGATCGGTACATCGGTGAGGGTGGGGTCGGCGCGGAGGCGGCGGCATACTTCAAATCCGTCAATGTCGGGCATCATCACATCCAGCAGAATAACGTCGGGGATGAGCCGGGCGACTTTGGTCAGCGCTTCTGCGCCATTGGCTGCCTGCGCCACGTTGTATCCTTCCCTATTGAGTATCCCCCGCAGCACTTCGCGTCCCGTAGGGTCATCATCCACAATTAAAATTGTGCTTTTGACGGTGCGGTTATTGGCCATTGTCTTTGTCTTTGTTCAAATAGATTCCAATGATTTTGTTCAATTCGGCCAGGCGAATGGGTTTGCTCAGGTAATCGTTGGCTCCGGCGGCCAAACAGCGTTCGCGGTCGCCGGGCATAGCTAACGCGGTAACGGCAACGATGGGCACATTGTCCATTGAATGGTTGGCGCGGATGCGGCGTGTGGCTTCCAGACCGTCCATTTCTGGCATTTGAATGTCCATTAAAATCAGGCTGGGTTTCTCTTCGGCGATGCGCTGCAGGGCTTCTTTGCCGTTGCCAGCAACGGTGACGCGATACCCCCGACTTTTTAGGTAATACACGGTGGTTTGGACGTTGATGGGACTGTCTTCTACCAGCAAAATGTGGGTGTTGGCAGGCGGTTGGGGTGAGGCGCTGATGGAAGGGGTATCGTTGGCGGCGTTGGCATCAACATCAAGGAAAGCAGTGTCGGATTGCCAGGGCAGGGTGACGGTAAATCTGCTGCCCTGACCCGGATCACTTGTCACGGCGACGCTGCCGCCGTGCAATTTGGTGAGTTGCTGCACCAGTCCCAATCCCAGGCCCGTGCCACTGTATCGGCGCGACAGGCGGCTGTCAAGTTGAACGAATAGTTTGAACAGGTGCGGCATGTCCTTTGATGCAATGCCAATGCCGGTGTCCCACACGGTAAAATGGATGACGCGGTTGGTTTTGTCACCCCTAACGTTTAATCCGATACTCCCGTTTTCTGGCGTAAATTTGACGGCATTGCTCAATAAATTGACCAGAATTTGTTTCAATCGACGTTGGTCGGCTTGAATGATTTGCACCTGAGGGTCAATTTTTGCCGTAACGCTGATATGTTTCTTTTGCGCGGATTGTTTAATGAAACGCAAGCTGGCTTGCGTTATGATTTGCACATTGATGGGGGTGATGTCGAGGGTGAGTTTCCCGGCACCGATTTTAGAGAGGTCTAGAATATCGTTGATGAGGGTAAGCAGGTGGCGTCCGCTTTCTTCAATGATGTGGAGGGCGTTCAATTGTTCCGGGTTCAGGGGGCCGTAGATTTGCTCTTGCAGCGATTCCGCCAAACCCAGGATGGCATTGAGCGGGGTACGGAGTTCATGGCTCATGCTGGCCAGGAATTCGTCTTTCAGACGGTTGGCGCGCGCGAGTTCGGCGTTGGCGGCGCTGAGTTCGGCGGTGCGGTCTTCTACGCGCAGGGCCAGGTCGGCGCGTTCTTTTTCCAACATGAATTCGGCGCGTTGGCGGTCGATGATCTCTTGTTTCAGGTGGGCATTGGCGGCAATGAGTTCGGTGGTGCGTTCCTTCACCCGTGCTTCCATTTTCTGGTATGCTTGCTCTAATTCAGCTTCGTAGCGTTTGCGTTCCGTCACATCGCGCGCAACGGCAATTCGCTCGTGGGGGTTGGTGCGCGCCGGTTGAATGCTGGCTTCTAGCCAGACATACGAGCCATTTTTGTGTCGGAGGCGCAGGGTAACAACAAAGGGATCTGTTGTTGCCAACAGGGGCGGATCCATCGCTTTGATCTCTTTGAGGTCTTCGGGGTGCACAAGCTGTTGCCAGAATAGGCCAACAAGTTCAGCGGGGGTGTATCCCAGAATTTTCTCGCTGGCAAATGAGGCATAAACACATTGGCCGTCGATTGTTGATTTGGTGATGAGATCGTTGGTGTTTTCCAGCAGGATCAATGCTACGTCGTTGGTTTGTTCCAGCAGGGTGCGGTATTGCTGTGTTTGCGACCGCAACGTTGCTTCAGTGCGCTTCAGCCGCACCTGAGTGTCAATGCGCGCGACGAGTTCGCCGGGGATGAATGGCTTGGTGATATAGTCGGCAGCGCCGGCGGCAAACGCTTTTATTTTGTCGTCGGTGTTATCCAGGGCGGTGAGCATAATAACTTTGATGGCTGCCGTTTGTGGATTCGATTGCAATCGTTTAAGTACCGCGAAGCCGTCCATAAACGGCATCATAATGTCAAGCAGAATTACATCGAAATTGGGGTCGTTTTGCAGAAGTTCCAGCGTTTTTGCCCCAGATTCTACTGCCACAACAGTATAATTTTTCCGGCTCAGATTTCTGACGATTGAATCTCTGGCGAGTTCTTCGTCATCAACAATTAAAATTTTGGGCGTGGTTTTTGGATTCATAAGCGTTAAAGAGAATTACTGCTCTTGCATTTGTCTTTGAAACGTCAGTAAAAAACTCACGTGATGGTGTCCCGGTAGTCCCATTCCGCTCACCACGTCGCTGGGGTTGCCGTCCACATAGGCGGAATATTTGCCCAGGTAATCGTACATTGGGAAATTGGCCGCATATTCGGGCGTGGGTTTGTCTTCAGTGTACGCTACCGACTGTCCGTCTGCCCAGGTCATCACCACTGGCACCTTCAGCAGCCGACGGCCGTATTCGTCAATCACTTCAACAAAAATATGGTGCATCATATTTGATTCCTGGTCATCCCAGTAGCGAGCCGCTACCAACCGGTACAGCGGTTGGCCTGCCTGTGGCTGGGCGCGCTGCAACGTAATGCCCAGGTCATCCAGTCGAGGGTCCCACACCAGATCATTTTTCCCTGCCAAACCGGGATTACCCGGCGTGGGTGTGGGTGCTTCCGTCGGCGCAGCGATGGGCGTGGCAGCGGCTGGCGCGGCGGTGATGGGTTGGGCTGTGTTGCCAGTCGCGGCGATGACCTGCCCGCTGCCATCCACCAGCGACAAGCCCCACTGACCGGTGGTGGGGTCGCCGGTGGAGGGGGTGAAACTGCCCCGGAAGGGCACGGCGGGCGACAGCGCTACCCCCCAGCGGGCCACTTCAACGCCCGCGCTGGAAAGGATGAGCGTGCCGGCCAGCGGATAAGTGCTGGCGGCGGCCACTTCCACTGAGGTGGCTGTTGTGCCCAGGTTCAACGCGGCGTCAGTATTGGCAAAGGCAAAGCCGCCCATATCACCCACTGCGTACCAGCGTTCCTGCCAGGTAATCCATTCGCCGGGGTTGAGGGTGCGTTCATCCCAAAAGGTGGGAGCAACGCCGCCCCACAATTCAAAATAGCTGCTGCCGTTGTCTGTCCACAATGATGGGGCAAGGTCGCCGGGGGCGAAAATTTTTGCGCCCTGTACCAATTTGGCGGGGAAAACCCGCACCACCCCCAGGTCGGTGCTGTGGTTGTACGCCCCCATGTAGCCCGCCTGAGCTTGTGGCGCGGCAAACACGCCCAGGTAGCCGCGCCAATTATCGTAGTTGCTCAAATCGCGCCCGTCAAACACCGGCCAACTGATACGCTGGCCTGGCGCGGGCAGGGTGGGATCGTCGGTGCTGTGGATGGTGACTTCTGCGGCGGGCAGCACAAAGTCGATGCCAGACGTCAGGCTCGGTGCGCCCAGGGTAAACATCCCGTTGAGCCAGAATTTATACGCTACCGGTGTATCTGTGGGGTTAAAAATGCGCGGCGTCAGGGTGAAATAATTGTGATTGCCATCTAAAGTGATGATGATTTCGCTCTCCAGCCCGCTGTGTTCTTCGGTGTCGCTCAAAATGATGCCGGCGTTCTGCCCATCCTGATAAAGCTGGTACTCCCAGGGCGAGGCTTCGCTCAATCCGTGTTCGTCTACCGGCAGCGCCCATTCCATCCCGCCGGTTGCCAGCCACCAGCCGCGATGTCCCCACCCGGTCGGTTTGATGACCGGATTCTGATAAAATAGATTTTTGTCGCTCGGTTTGTCAATCCATTTGTAGATGCGCCCCCCCAAATCGGGGAGGATGGTTAATTGCGTGTAGCGATTTTCCAGCACGATGGCGCGGTAGGTTTGGGGTGCTGGCGGCCCCACGCGGCCAGAATCAAGCCGGGGGTAGGGATACACGTCGTCATCGGGCTGGGTGGGAATAAGCGCCGACTGGTAATTATAGGTGTTGATGGTAAGTGTGGTTTCGGTGACGGTGGGCGTGTCGCCCGTTGCCAGCGGCACAGTGGGCGCGGGGGTGGGTGTGGGCAGCGGTGGATGGGGGGTAGCGGTGGGCGATGGCGCAGCGGTGGGGGTATCGGTCGCGGGTTGACCGGTGGTGCTGGTTTCAGTGATGTTGATTGTTGGGGTGACGACGGTGGGTGTGGCCGTGTTGGCAGCCGTGGGTAGCGGTGTGACGCTTGGCGCGGGGGTGGCGGTGGACGGGGCTGTGTTGGGC
>CAYPUV010000078.1:0-15450 GCA_964413895.1 uncultured Anaerolineaceae bacterium | reverse complement strand
GTGGGTTGCTGTGCGGCGGCAGTTTGGGCGACAGCAGCAGCGACGGTGGCATCCACATCGGCGGTGGGTTCGCTACTGATACCGCACGCTAGCGTCAGTGCAAAAACAAGAAATATCGCGTAAATGGCACGAGCTTTCATCGTCTCTCTCCTTGTTATGGCAGGTTATTAGGTTATTAAATTGAAGGACTATCTGTGGCTCTGAACACGCTCCACGCCGCCTGTGTCCCGAATGGGGTGCATTTTAACATATAACGTTGATACCATCAAGATTGCGGGGCAATCCGTTCCGGCGTTGGGACAAGCCAGTGTGGTGTCATTCACAGCCTGAAGGTTGCCAGTCTGAATGTTGTGTTTTCCACCGTGCCACAATCTTTTCCATTCTAATTACCGCTTCCTGCCATGCGGCTTCAGGGTCTCGCCCCCCAAGTGTGATTTCTTGTAACATTGTGTCCACCACTCCAGGCGTGCCAAATACAGCATTGCCCCAGGGTGGCACCACTCCTGACGGAACAAACTTTCCATTATGTACAGCGCCCATATTCACCATTGGATGATTGGTATAAATCATCCAATCATTGAATGATTGCAGCCAGTCTTTGTGTTGTTTAACATAGGGAGAATTATAATCTACGGTCATGTCGCGCACAGAATGCAGCGGTGGGATCATATGTCCCGGCACTGTCATATCGTAACGCAACAGTCTATCGCCGCTGAGTAACCATTGCAAAAAGGCTTTCGCCTCAGCTTGATGGCGTGTTCCACCGGCAATGGCTAGCCGGCTCCACACACCCAGCGTTACGCGCTGGGTTCCCCAGGGCGGGAAGATAACTGTCATTCGATCTTCCAACTCAGGTGATTTGGCAGCAACATTAACCCCCAGTCGCCCCGCATACATGGCCATAGCCACTCGTTCACGCACAAATGCCTCAATCTGCTCGGTGTAACCCCACGAGGTAAACCCTGGTGGCGCATATTTAGCTAAGGCGGCCCATTTATTTACGGCTTCAAGAGCTTCAGGGTTTCCAAAAACAACATCTCCGTCGCATGAAAAATAGTCCCCTCCGTTTTGCCACAAAAATGTAGAAAAATAGTTGACAGATGCAATGTTTTGCCCCGCAGGCAAGGCAATACCGTACATATCGCCTTTCGTCAACGTTTTTGCTACTTGCAGTACCTCATCATAGTTTGATGGAATCGGTAATCCTGCCTGGGTCAACAAATCTGTACGCACCCATAATCCATACACGCTAATGGCATAAGGTACGGCAAAAACATGGCCGTTACGCCGGAACAAACTGCCCTCAACATAATCATTCACCCCAATTTCAGCAACAACATCATCAAGGGGCAATAAATATCCGGCATCCGCCCAGTCAGTCATCAAGACAGGTTCAATTTCAAATATTCCCAGGTCTGCACCTGAGGCAAGGGCAGTGAGCAACCGTCGTCCCCGCGAGGCAGGCGAGGCTAAAACTATGTCAATTTCAACATTGGGGTGGAGATTCTGATACTCAGCAATCAATGTTTGTAATATTGCCAGCTGACTGGGGTCAGACTCTGTAGTGAAAAAGGGAATAACAACGAGGCCGGCGTCAGCCGTGGTTGGGTTATACGTCGGGGAAGGTGGCACAAGCGGCGAGGTACGAATACCACACCCGCTCAACGTACTGGCAAGGATGAGCACGAGCCAAAGATAGGCGCTTAAACGTGGAAGGATATGCCTGGTATCATATATCACAGCAGCGTACCACTAAAAATCAGAATTACCGAATTATAATCTTCTGTAGCCAATAGGCAAACAAATTCTGTTGCGCCTTTTTTATGAAAGTGTTTCTTCAGCACGAGTGTAAAGTGTGGAATATCCCCACGACATCACTAACAGTATGAGCAGCATTAGTGTAGCCGTGGCAGCAGCAGGCCCAATTTGCTCTGCATCAAAAGCAAGATAGCGCACCAACACAGGCAAGGTAGTTGTGCCAAAGAGGGGGCCGCCAAAAGCAAAAAGATAAACGATGTCAAATTGTCGGAATGTCCAAATTGTGCGCAACAAAAGGGTAACAATGAGCACAGGCATTAACCATGGCAACGTGATGTAGCGGAACAGTTGCCAGGAATTAGCACCATCTAATCGCGCTGCTTCTTCTAATTCTACCGGGATCACTTGCAAGCGAGCAAGCGTCATCAGGACCACAAAGGGTGTATATTTCCAAATTCCGGCAATGATAACAAAGGCCAGGGCGGTTTTGGGATTAGACAAAAAGGCAATGGGTCTTTCTATTAGTCCAAAATCCATCAACATATGGTCGAAAATGCCCATCGTGGGGTCTAGAATAAATCGCCACGTTAGCGACAGAACAATGGCGGGGATCAGGTACGGGAAAAGCACCATACCGCGAGCAATATTTCGTCCTTTTAACTCCTGGTGTAAGACCAGTGAGATGCCAACCCCTAATATAAACTGCATCACCGTGGTCGAAATTACCCAGATAAAGGAACGCACCAGAGATTGCCAAAATAATGGTTTTCTCAGAAGCCACACATAATTTTCTAGCCCATTGAACTTCATTTTTAGCGTGGCAGATTCAACCTGAAAGAAGCTGGCGTACAATCCTTGCAACATCGGTAGAATAGCAAAAATGATAACCAGTAAAATTGCGGGCGCAATCATCCACACTGCCAGGCGGTAATCACTTCTTTGCTGTGGATTCATGCCTCTGCCCGGAATAAATGATTTCAGAATACTGGGCGTCTGCCGAGATGGAACAGTCATTATTTCACTCCATAAACCAAGCGGGCGGTACTTTTTGGTTCAGGTACCGCCCGCTGAAATGTAGAATTAAACAGCAAGAGCGTACATTAATACTGTGGCGGTTTCCAATCGGGATGTTTGGCAAGCCATTCGTCTTGTGTTTGTTTCATTTGTTGGACTGCATCTTTCCAAGCAACTTCTGGGTCTGTACCGCCCACATAAATTTGTTGGAACATCAAGTCGATAATACCACCTTTAGAGAAGATGGGACCGCCCCACGGGGGGCCATAATCTTTTTTAACAAAGTTGCATCCTTCCACCGACCCCATGTTATTGGCGGGATGGTTGGTATATGCGGCATTTTCGTTGAAGAAATTCAACCAGTCAGCATGATTACGGGCATAATCGCTATCCCAATTTTCCAGCATTTTTGCCACAGACTTTGTGGGTGGAACCATGTGTCCAATAACAGTCGCATCATAGCGGGCAAGGCGATCTCCGCTGAGGAAGAATTGCAAGAAATCTTTAGCCGTTTCAGGATATTTTGTATTTGCGGAGATGGCAATCCGGCTCCACGACCCGTATGTTACATAGGGGCTGTCATCACGGGTGGCCCAGGGCAACCGCTCAATATCTGCTTTGCCTTCTAGTTGGGGGGCCTGATCTTGCATACGCACGCCCAACCGCCCAGCGTACACGCTCATCGCTGCTTTTCCTGTGACAAAAGCCGTGACCTGATCTCCCCAGCTGTAGTTTTCAAAGCCAGGTGGCGCGTACTGGGTTAAAGCCACCCACTTTTTAATTGCGTCCAACGCTTCCGGTTTATCAAATATCAACTCGCCTTGTGGCGTATAGTAATCCAGACACTGTTGCCACAAAAACGTTGAAAAGAAATTCACCGAGGCGTTGGTTGAACCCGGAATCGCAATGCCGTAAATGCCCTTAGCCGGATCTGTCAACGCTTTAGCCGCTGCCAATACCTCTTCATAGTTTGTGGGTGGTTTTAAACCGGCTTCATCAAACAAATCCTGACGATACCATAAACCATATACACTGGTGGCGTATGGCAGTGCATAGACTGTATCGCCCATTTGAAAATAACTGCCGGGCACATATTCATCGGTGCCACCAATGGCCTCAAACACATCATTCAAGGGTAACAGGTAACCGGCTTCTGCCCAATCGCGGGCAAAAGATGCCTCAATCTCAAAAATACCGGCATCAGCACCCGCAGCCAACAGGGTGGTAATGCGTTCGCCGCGTGTGGCCGGGGTTCCTGTTACCACATCAATAAACACATCTGGATGGGTTTTGTGATATTCATCAATGATCTCAGATAGAATTTCAAGCTGGGGTGGGTCAGCTTCAGTGGTAAAAAACGTCAAAGTGCGCGGCCCATTCTCTGAGGGGGGTGTTGGCGTAACCACCACTTCTTTCACAACCTCTTTTGTCACCACCTTCTCTATGGTTTCTGGCGTAGCCTGGCTCGAACAAGCTGTCGTTACCAAAAACAGCCCCACAAACAACAGGGCAAGACCTAATCGTTTCATTGTTCTCTCCTCCCAAAATATAGCATAAATCAAATTAAAATAGGGTCTCTATACAGGTTACCGGTTGTTTTTAGAAAATTTGTAGCCATTGACCGCTTATGCCATTGCGAGCGAAGCGACGCAATCGCCGTTCTCACAAACAAGATCTCGCTTTGGCGCAAAAAACGCGCCTCGCAATGACACCCTATACAGTTACAAAACAGGTACATCTTTTTTGTACATATCTTTCGCTTATGTTTTCCTCCTCGTATAAAATAGCAGCCAGTCATCAGCTTTCAGGGGTCAGTTTTACTGCTGATAGCCGCCCGCTGACGGCTGAAAGCTAAATTTTCACCGCTGTGGCGTGCCGCAGGCTCATGAAAATTCCCCTGAAAATAGAATTGAAAGGTGGGGGGAGCGGGGGGTGTCCCCCCGAAGCCCCCCCTGTTTTCATTCACTGTCTAACAACGATGGGGATTGCTTCAGTTCTTACGGGCTTCGCAATGACACCTGTATAGTTACTGATGCTTATCCTTTTATGCCACCGCCCCCCCATCCGGCAACAAGGTATCGTTGCAAGAAAATATAGAAGAATACCAGCGGCAAACTGATCATCACTCCGGCGGCCATCAATACGCCCCAGGAATATATCCAATCCTCGGACATAAAGGTAGCGACACCGGCGCTCAATGTCTGTTTGGAAGCACTAAAGATGAGTATCGATGCAAACAAAAACTCTTGCCACGTGACGCTGAACACAAAGATGCCGGTGGCAATCATACCTGGCAATGCTTGCGGCAGAATTACCTTGTAAAACGCCTGGAATCGCGTAGCACCATCGACCATAGCCGCATCTTCCAATTCCACCGGAATACCCTGAAAATAAGAGCGCAACATCCACAAACCAACCGGCAACCGCGTACCGACATACACCAGCGTCAATCCTACCAACGAGTTGGTGAGGTGTATTTTGAACAAAATGAAGAATAACGGCACCACCAATACAATCGGAGGCATCATATAAGCCATCAAGGTCATATGCCCGAAAACCTCAAATATTCGATAGCGGAAACGGCTCATAACGTACGCTGCCATAGCTGAAAAGCCTATCACAACGACGGTCGTAACCGTTGACAGGAGAGCACTATTCCGCATCCACGCCCCGAAACGGGTGACCCGAAACAGAAGCACGTAATTTTCAAGTGTAGGATGCTGCGGAAATATCGTTTGCTGAAAGGCATAGGTTTCAGTGTCTGGCTTTACGGATGAAATAAATACCCAGAATAACGGCAAAATTGCCCAGGCGACAGCCAATATCATCAACGTGTAAAACAGGACACGTCGTGAATATTTGACCAGACGATAATATGTTGCCGATGTCCGATGAGGTACAAAAGTTGAGGAAGAAGTTAAGTGGCTCATACTAACATTCTAACAAACTATTGTTTTTGAAAAACCCCCATTTGGCGGGGAATATCCCCCTCCATTTGGAGGGTACAAACAAAATTTGCAAAAATGTATTTACCGGAGCGGGGCCAGGTTTATTTTCAAGGGAGTCGGACAGTCCCTGGCGGGGCGACAACGAGGATGAAGAGTTAGCTTTCAGCTGTCAGCGGTCGGCTATCAGCAGTAAAACTGACCGCTGAAAGCTGATGACTGCCCGCTATTTTCAGAGTAGGAGTTATTTCACCAAACCCAAGCGAATAGCTATCACAGCCGCGTGGGTGCGGTCAGAGGCGTTCAGTTTTTCCATAATGGTGCGCACGTACCCTTTCACCGTGCTGGGCCGCAAGTTCAACGTATATGCAATGGATTGATTGGTCATGCCTTCGACCAATAAACGCAGCACATCCATCTCACGGGGGGTCAACGGTTCTACCAAACCGGATACTGAGTTGGCATCTCTTTTTTCTATGTTTGCGAGATTGTCTAACACGGCTTGCAAGAACTGTCGATCAACATGCGCTCCCCCTGAAGCAACCAGGTGTACAATGTCCAGCAATTCCGCTCTGGATATATCTTTTAAGATAAACCCGGATGCCCCCGCCGCCAATGATCGCAAAAGATAGGTGGTGTTTTTGTAGGTGGTTACCATAATAACGTAAGTATCTAACTGAGCCTCTTTAATAGCTTGCAACGCCGCAATGCCATCCATATCAGGCATACGAACATCCATCAACACCACATCTGGAGATAGGGCTTTAATTTGCTCGATGGCTTCTCGTCCACTGCCCGCCTCACCCACCACGTGTATTTCTGGCGCGGTAAGCATACTGCGCAATCCCTCTCGCACCATGGGGTGGTCATCTGCCACCAGCACTGTAATTTCCAGGGTATTTGCGGTCATCGCGACTCCTTCACTGCGTATAAGGGAATACGGACTGATATTTTCGTGCCTTCGTCCAATTGGCTATTTATTACTAATTCGCCACCAAACAAAACAACCCGTTCTCGCATCCCAACCAGTCCAAATTGCTTTGTCTCTTCCTCTATTTCATTGACCTTAAAACCCAGTCCCCAATCTTGGACCACCAATATCAGATTTGCCGCATTAGTTTTCAGTACGATACGGACACGTTTTGAGTTTGCGTATTTGCGGGTGTTGGTGAGCGCCTCTTGCACAATACGGAAAATCGCTGTCTCTGCCGCCTGGCTCAATTTAACGCCTCCCAAATCCGTGATGAATTCTAACTGCCACCCCTCCATCTCGCTAACCTCAGTGGCGTAGTGGCGCAGCCCGGCTACCAGGCCAAAATCTTCGAGCGCAGAGGGACGTAATTCTGAAACCACCCACCGGGCCTCGGTAATCGCTTCGCGCAACCGCGTGTGCGCCTTCGTGAGTTCTTCTTTTGCTTGATGCTGCAATCCTTGCGCCAGCGAGGCACACGTATCCAAATGCATGTTTGCACTCAATAACAACTGGGTCAGCCCGTCGTGTAAATCCAGTCCGATTAAGCGTCGTTCTTCCTCCTGAATTTGCGCCATTTTCTGCGCCAGAGTTTGTAATCGCCTCTCGCGCATGGCAACCTTTCTGTATAAACGAGAATTTTCAAGGGCAATGGCTGCTTGGTCAGACAACAGTCCCAAAATACGCAAATCGTCTTCGGTAAATAGATAACGGTCGTGCAACGATACGTTAAACAACCCCAAAACCTGCGTCCCCCGCTTTAACGGGAAGCTGGCAATTGCGTTGATACCCCATTGTCGCGCTTCGAGGGTGTTAAAGAGGGGATGTGTGTTTGCGTGATTGATAACTTGTGGCGCTCCCGTTTGCAAAGCGGCAGCGGTGATTCCGTCAGCGCGCGGGGGCCGGGGTTTCCTTTTGATGTTTTTATCCTGCCATGCACTGGTTGCAAACTCAAGATTTTGTGCGGTATCGTCAACAATGAAGATATGAACTTCTGTGGCACGCACCAACTGCAAGGCACTGGCAGCAATGGTATCTAACACCTGTCCGGGATCCAAGGTACTGGTAAGCTGTAATCCGACTCGTCGCAGCGCGTCCAATTCTGTTAAGCGCGCCTTTAGATGATATTCACGGGTGGCTAAATCAACCATCATCGCATTGAACGCCTCGGCAAGTTCGCTCAATTCATCATGTCCTTTTAGCACCACAGATTGGGTGAGGTCTCCTTTGGCAATCCGTCCTGCCCCACTCAGCAAAGCTAAAATACCGGCATTTATCTGCCGCAATAGGGGTAATGTCACAATTCCGGCCACAACAGCCGCGAAAACCCCAACCACCAAACTGGTTGTTACGGCAACACCAAGCACCCGTTGCAATTCTTGACGAGCGGTAGCCAGATTTTTGGCAGCATGTGGCTGTATTTGTCCCACCAATATCTTCTCTCCCGCCCGAAACAGAATGGCTGAAAAATTGGCGAGCTGGTTTTGCTGCTGATTTCGATTGCTAATGAGCAACAACCCCAACGACTCAACTTCTGCGAACAAATCATTGATTTTGCTCCCCCAGGCGATCTCTTCCGGCGTATCTGCCAAATCATTGAACGCATCATAATATTGCCGGAAACCGATCTCCGCCTCGGTGAACCGCACCGGGTCAACTTCTTCGGGGGAAGATAAATACGCAGTGACCATCAATGATATTTCACGCAAGTTGTCTTTCATGCCATTTACGGCTTCTTGATAGGCAATGTCTGCCGGACGGACGGCGCTTACTTCACGGGTTAGCAAGGTGTCTAATGTTTCTTGGGTTGTTTCCAACCTTGAAAGGGAATCGGTTTGTTCATCGCGCAATTGGATGAGCGATGCCCCAATTACCTGGGCTTGCTGATAGGTTGTCAGGAGAGAGGCGGCCCAGTTTTTTTCATCAGCGCTGGATATTTGGGTTTTGTAAGTTGTCACATCCGTATGAAAATTTTGTAATTGGGTGTTAAACTGCGTTTCAAATCCAGGTTCCCCCTCTAGCAAGTAGCGGTACAACGCCGCTTCCGAATCTCGCAAGCGAGCCTGCATCTGTACTGCCACCAACTGCTGTTGAATACCCACCGTTTCTATCGTTTGCAACGCGATTGCCACCGTACGCGCCAAGAATCCAACTGCCAACAAATTAATCAACAGTGCAAATCCAAGCAATCCAACTAACAACAATAGTTTCTTTCTAATATGCATGATGCCGTCTCCCACACATAATAAAGCCCCCCAGATGATCATCAACTGGGAAGCGTTCTCCCAGCGTTTCGATACGACAAAAGCTCGCTTTTTAAAGCGATCGTGCTGTGGAGATCAGAGGGTTTGTTGCAGGTAAAGTTGGAGACTATCGGCACGGATAGCTTGTGCGAGGGTTTTCGTTAGTTCATCCGGCTTTTCCCAGGGTTTTGTGCATTTACAAAGCGGTTGGCGTTTTGCTCCCAGTGACCAATACTGTTTTGCAAACTCCTCGATAGGGCACGACCCACCGGCAGTCAAAAGCGACACCGCCCTCCCCGTGGAAAACCACACGGACATCATCTTTATTGGCAATCTGCCAAATATTGGGCGTGGGCGTGGGTGTAGGGGCATATCGTTGCTGGGTGGTTACAGATATTGCCGGCCACAAAAGCATTGCCACTACCGAGATAACAAGCACTACTATTATGACTATGGTTATCAGTGATGGACGACGAGAGACTGTTTCATCCTCAACGGCGAATGCCTCTCCATCATTTACTTCCTCAAATTGATCATCATATTGGTCTTGCATAGCCAACGCTCGCTTCCCCCCCACTGATCCTCAGTCATTATGCCCAAAATGTCAACCCTTTGTCTCGAAATCCGTCGCTAGGTCTCAGATTGGTCTAGATTGTTGATAGAATTCATATAATCTATACCAAATCTCCATAAGTTTTCCATAGTCCCCCATTATAATAAAGACAAATAAACAAAACAACAATTCTGTTGAATAAAAAATGGAGGCAAAAAATGAAAACCTTTTTGAAAATTATCGGGATTATTGCAGTAGTGGGTATTATCGGAGCAGGCATCGTCGGTGCGGTAGCATTCGCACAGGGGCCACAAAGCGGGAGCTTTGGCTTCAGGGGCCAGATGGGACGGATGAGCTTCAACAACGCTCACGGTCCGATGGGCAGCGGCTTAATGGATGAGAATATGGAAGAAACCATGCACGCCGCCATTGCCGATGCACTGGGCATTACAGAACAAGAATTTGAAGACGAGATGGCTGCCGGGAAAACGATGTTCCAGATTGCCGATGAGCACAATGTTGACATCAACACCGTATGGTCAGCAATGCAATCTGCCCGCGCCGACGCCCTGCAACAAGCAGTTAACGATGGAACCATTACCCAGGACCAAGCTGACTGGATGAGCCAGCGCGGCGCAGGAATGATGTCCGGCGGTATGGGCGGGTACGGCGCACACGGCAGCAACGGCGGTCAATACAACGGCGATTGCCCGTACAACACAGCTCAGTAACTCCATAAAGCGTTAATTTTTCTCTCCCCCCAAGCCCACCCACCGGTTGATGCCGGTGGGTGGGAATTTTTGTAACTATACAGCCGTGTCATTGCGAAGCCCGTAGGGCTGAAGCAATCTCCAGCTGACAATAACGGGAATTGCCCTTCGGCAAGCTCAAGACAGGCTTTCGCTGCGCTCGCAATGACATTCTGCACGAGTTGCTGTATAGTTACGAATTTTTATCATAACACCTGCATCAAATCTCCATATTTTTTCCATAATTCTATGCTATACTATTGATGCGGGTATGTTCCACAAATGAACTGTCCGTAGGGCCGTTCGCGAACCGCCCCTACTACCGTCTCCGCGAGGTTTTTTATGGCACAGCGAATTTTGGTTGTTGATGACGACAAAGAAATTGTGCGTCTGATACGTGCTTATCTGGAACAGGCAGGTTTTCAAGTATTCACCGCGCACGATGGCGAAACCGCCCTGCACACCATTCGCCGCGAGCACCCCGACCTGGCACTGCTCGACCTGATGCTCCCCGACCAGGACGGCTGGGAGATCACCCGCTGGGTGCGCAGCGACCCTCATCTCGCCGCGCTGCCCATCATTATGCTCACTGCCCGCGTGGAAGACACCGATAAAATCATCGGGCTGGAATTGGGCGCCGACGATTACATCACCAAACCGTTCAACCCCCGCGAAGTGGTGGCGCGCGTGCGCTCGGTGTTGCGGCGCAGCCAACCTGTCACCGACACCAACAAAAGTCGCGTGCTGCAAATGGGCGATTTGATTGTGGATTTGGGGCGGCACGAGGTGATGCTGGCGGGCATCCCCATCGAAGTGACCCCCACCGAATTCAAACTACTGCAAATTCTCATCGAAAGCCCCGGCTACGCCTTCACCCGTTCCGAATTGATTGAGCAGGGGTTGGGCTACGAATACGAAGGGATGGAGCGCACACTCGATAGCCACATCAAAAACTTGCGCCGCAAAATTGAACCCGACCCCAAACATCCCACCTACATTCAAACGGTGTATGGCGTCGGCTACCGATTGTCGCCGCCACCGACATAAACAGAAGTATCTATACAGCCAACTCGTCCAAAATATCATTGCGAGCGAAGCGAAGCAATCTCCAGCTGACAATAACGGGGCTTGCTTCAGTCCTACGGCTTCGCAATGACACGACTGTATAGATACAAACAGGATTCACCATGAACAAACTTTGGGTACGTCTGACAATCGCCTTTTCAATCGTCATTCTCATCGGACTGGTAACAGTTGCCGTGTTGATCAATACACAAGTGAGCACCAAATTTCGGCAATTTGTCATCCATAATGATATGATGGACTCATCGTTGGTAACCGCGCTGCAATCATATTATGCCGAAACGGGGGGGTGGACCGGTGCAGAAACAGTATTCAATGCCATTCCGGGCATAGGCATGGGGATGGGCAAAGGGATGGGCGCCAGAACACAGCACGGCATGGCAAATCTCACCCTCACCGATACCAACGGCAATGTGGTGTTCAGCCGTCGTGCCGACACCCCCAGCCAACTCAGCGCCAACGAACTGGCAGACGCCATTCCACTGCAGGTCAGCGGTGGTGTGGTAGGCTATCTGCACTTTTTGCCGCCGGGAAACAACGAACTGAACGCCGCTGAATTGGCATTTTTGCGTCAGGTGAATTTATCCATTCTGCAAGCCGGGGTGATAGCCGCCGTGCTAGGGTTGGCCTTGGGAATCATTATTGCACGCGGATTGAGCGCGCCACTGCAATCGCTCTCTGTCGCCGCCAAACGTATCGCACACGGTGATTTAAAGCAACGCGTCCCTGAAAAAGGGGCGCAAGAGATTGCCGCGCTGGCACAATCGTTCAACGAAATGGCATCGGCGCTGGCAGAAGCTGAAACCTTGCGCCAAAATTTGGTGGCAGATGTGGCGCACGAGCTTCGCACCCCGCTGACCGTGTTGCAAGGCAACCTGCGCGCCATTCTCGACGGGGTGTACAAATTGGATCCCTCCGAAATTACCCGTCTGTATGACCAAACCCGCCATCTCATTCGGTTGGTGAATGACCTACGCGAACTGACCCAAGCCGAAGCGGGACAACTTACCCTCAATCGGGTGACGGTAGATTTGACCGCGCTAGCACGCGATACCATTTCGCTGTTCGAGCCGGTTGCCGCCGCCGAAAATATTGCGTTGCACGCCGACCTGCCCGCCAGCCTGCCGCCCCTTTCCGTCGACAGCGCGCGGCTATCGCAGGTGTTGCACAATCTACTGGCGAATGCCATCCGCCACACCCCGGCGGGCGGCAGCGTAACCCTGCGCGGCGGCAGCAATGCAGATTCGGTGTGGCTGGCGGTGGCAGACACCGGCGAAGGCATTGCCACCGCCGATTTGCCGCGCGTGTTTGACCGCTTTTATCGCGCCGACCGTGCCCGCGCTCGCGCAACGGGTGGTTCCGGGTTGGGGCTGGCAATTGCCCGCGCCATCATCACCGCGCACGGCGGTGAAATTTCTGCCACCAGCGCCGGCATCGCCGGGGAAGGTAGTACCTTCACCATCCGCCTGCCAAGAGAAAAGTAGACAAGATTTTTTGGTGCTGATCAAAATGTAATGCCGGGGATGTCATTGCGAGCGAAGCGAGGCAATCCCCGGCTCTCAAACACGGAGATTGCTTCAGCCCTGCGGGCTTCGCAATGACATGTCACTCACTCGAATCCCACTACTTCGCAATCCCACAATTCCCCCACAACTTCTCCATAATTTCTCCAAATTCTTCTGGTATCATCAAAGCGTCGATGAAAATGTCATTCCGGGCGTAGCGAAGGAATCTCCGATTCCAAAGTACAGAGACCGCCTCGCTATCGCTCGCAGTGACAGAACACAACGAAAAATGGGCTACCACAGGGGTCGCCCCTACTGACGGCTGGCAATTATCTTCAAAGGAGAAACCAATGAAAATCAACCTTATAATTTCACTCGGTTTAATTACAATTTTACTACTGGCACTGACCGCATGCGCCAGCACTGCCCCAGCGTTATTGGAACAGACCCAAGGAGTGACGCAACAACCCGACATCGCACCGACAACACAGAGTAATGGCGCAGCGCCCGGCAACGGCACAGGTAATCAATATGGCGCAAATGGCGGCGACAACGGTCAGCACGGGCAAAACACCGCCGACCCGCTCCCCACCCCCGATATTGACCCCAGCACAGTTGAGTTGATTGACTGCCTCATCTGCGATGCTGACCTGAGCGGCTACACCAGCGACTTGACACCCGAAGAAATCAACGGGTTGTTGCTGGCGCTCAACGATGAACACCATGCGTGGGCAACGTACGACCAGGTGCTGAAAGATTTCGGAGCCGTGCCGCCGTTCAGCAACATCATCCACGCCGAAGCCCAGCACATCAGCATGTTAGAAACGCTGTTTAACACCTACGGCGTCCCCATCCCCGAAAACGCGTGGATTGGCAATGCCCCGCAGTTTGCCAGCACAGAAGAAGCGTGCGTTGCCGGTGTGCAAGCAGAAATTGAAAACGCTGCGCTGTACAGCACCATTTTCCCCACCACCCAACGCGATGACATTTTGACGGTCTACAATTCGTTGCAGCAAACCAGTTGGAACCAGCACCTGCCTGCATTCCAACGTTGCGCCGATGGTCAAATCGACAGTTATGATGGTAACGGGGGCGGTCAAGGGCAGGGACGGCACGGCGGTGGTCGCTGGCAAAATCAGGGATAGCGAAACTCGTCGGGGCGGATTGCGAGCCGCCCCTGCATCAGTAGGGACAGAGCAATACTCTGTCCCTACACCAAACGCAGATTGAAGGAACGAATTTGAGGGAGATACCGAATGGCAATGGACAGAAATCCACTCACCGAACGAATTTTATACACCACTCCCGATGATGACCGCAGCCGGATGCGGGCGGTGGCAAACAACATCATCCTGCATTTGCATCCCACCAAAGTACCCAAACCCGCGTTGAAATTCACCTACACGTGGGGACTGGGCGGGCTTTCGACCCTGCTGGCGATCATTCTGATTTTCACCGGCGTTTTGCAAATGTTTCGCTACGATGCCAGTGTGGAACGGGCATATACCAGTATTCAATTTTTAGAGACACAAGTGCCGTTTGGCTCATTGCTGCGGGGCATCCATCATTGGGCGGGGAATTTACTGCTCATCACCGCATTTTTGCACATGGGGCGCGTGTTTTTCACCGGCAGTTTCAAACGGGGCAGAACCACCAACTGGATTGTGGGCATCATTTTGCTGCTGATGGTGGTTGCCTTTAACTTCACCGGCTATTTGCTGCCGTGGGACCAGCTGGCATTTTGGGCAGTCACGGTGGGAACCAGTTTGCTGGGGTACATCCCCATCATCGGCACAGCGATGAGTGATTTTCTATTGGGCGGCCCCGAAGTGGGACAAGCTACGCTGCGCAATTTTTATGCCATCCATGTGGCGGTATTACCTGCCGTGTTCATCTTTTTGATGTCGTATCATTTCTGGCACATCCGCAAAGATGGGAATATCACACAACCCATCGTTGAAAAAGGGGAGCGGGTCGAAAAACTGACCACCATTCCGCACTTGGTGCAAATTGAAGTTGCCGCCGCCACCACATTGATTGCCGGGCTGCTCATCTGGGCGATGTGGGTTCCCGCGCCACTGGAAGCGCTGGCAAATCCGGCACACCCGCCCAACCCCGCCAAAGCCGCATGGTATTTTTTGGGACTGCAAGAATTGCTGCTGCACATGCATCCGCTGGCGGCGCTCTTTCTGCCCAGTTTGATACTACTCGGCATTGCGGCAATACCCTATCTCGACCCGAACGAGCACACCATCGGCGTGTATTTTCGCTCGGCGGTGGGGCGGCAAGCCGCCATTTTGGGCGCACTGCTGAGCGTGGTACTCATTCCCGTGCTGGTACTGCTCGATGAGTGGTTCATTGACCTGCCGGGCTGGCTCTCATTTTTGCCGACGCTCGTTTCCAACGGGCTGATTCCGGTGCTGCTCACGCTCGGTGGGCTGTGGGCAATCTATCGCTTTTTCCGCCGCAGGCTCAAAGCCAATCACGGCGAAGCGCTGGTGGGGTTGTTCGCATTTCTCACCGTCAGCCTGATTATGCTCACGGTCATCGGCATCTTTTTTCGTGGGGCGAATATGGCGCTGGTACTGCCATTTTGAGATAAATAGGAAAACCCTACCCCTTCCCCCAAC
>CAYPUV010000077.1:0-15476 GCA_964413895.1 uncultured Anaerolineaceae bacterium | reverse complement strand
CTGACGGAGCGCGAAAGAACGTGGCGAGCGGGCCATGGATTACGGTATTCCCAAAGAAGGGGTTCTGATTGAACCCTTGGTAATGCCGGTAGGTGCGTAACGTTATGCCGGACAGCAAGTGTTTGCCATTCTGCGACGGTTGCGCACCGAGTTAAGCGTCAATTCGGTGTGCGGGGCAAGTAATGTGTCGTTTGGCCTGCCCAACCGACCGGCGCTCAATGCTGCCTTTTTGGCGATGGCTATTGCCAGCGGCCTGACCTCGGCCATCACCAATCCTGTCTCGCCAGAACTGAAGACCACTATTCTGGCGGCCAACGTAATGATGGGACACGATGAAAACTGCCTGGCGTGGATCAGCGCCAATCGCCAACCTGCCCCGGCGGGCAGTAGCGATGCACGGCGTGACCGGCGACGGCGACGGCGGGAGCGATAGCCAATGACAACCGGCTTCATCATCTGCGGCGCATTGGGACGCGAGGTGGTGGAAATTATCAACAAACACGGCTGGGATGCTGAAGTTATCGGTGTTCCAGCCAGCGATCACTTATTTCCCGCACGCATCGCTCCAGATGTGGCGCAGCGCATTCTGCAGGTCCAAAATCAATATAATCGACTTGTTGTGGTTTTTGGCGATTGTGGAACGGCGGGAGCGCTGGATAAGGTACTGTCCCAGCACAACGTAAAACGGGTGCAGGGATTGCACTGCTACGAAATGTATTGCGGGGCGCACTTTGCCACGCTAACGGCAGCAGAGCCAGCTACATTTTTTTTAACTGATTTTCTGGTCCGCACTTTTAAGGGGTCTGTGCTGAGAGGGTTAGGGTTGGACCGATTCCCAGAATTGAAAGACGATTATTTTGGAAACTACAAGCGGGTGGTGTATCTGGCTCAAACCGACAACCCCGATTTGCAAGCCAAAGCCGGGGAAATCGCCGCCTATTTGGCGTGTCCTTTGACAATTGTCACCACGGGCACGCACTTGCTTGAGCGGCAACTTGTGGCCCTGATGGAAGGTTAAAAGCTGGTGTGGGGATCGACGTTTTTGGTGCCGGTGTAGCCCAGCTTTTCCGAGATAGTTTGCGTTATTCTTTTGAGCGGCTCAATGAACGAAGCGATATGTTCTTCATCCAGACGATACGTTGGCCCGGCAATGGACACCGCCGCAACGGCTTCCCCGGCGTGATTAAAAATTGGCGCCGCAATGGCGGTAAACCCTTCTTCAAATTCCCCCTCTACAATTGCATACCCCTGTTCCCGAATCTGCGCCAGTGATGCCAGAAGTTTGCTCCGGTTGGTGATGGTTTTGTCGGTGTGTTTGGTTAAGCGCCTGGGAAGGTGGGCGGCTCGTTCTTCCGGGGATTGGTACGCCAGCAGCACTTTCCCGCAGGCTGTACAATGCAGTGGTGTGCGGCGACCAATCCAACCCACGTAACGAATGGGCTGGGGGCTGGCCACGTGCTCAATATTCATACAATTCTGGCCATCCAGCACCGTAACGTTTATGGTTTCACGCGAAATATCTACCAGTGTACCCAAATATGGTTGGGTTGCGCCGCGCACACTCACACGCCCCAATGCCACCCCTGCCAGACTGATGAGTCCAAGCCCCAGCCGGTATTTATCTGTTTCCGGGTTTTGTCCTACCAGCCCTTCTTGCCGCAAAGTAGATAGAATCCGTGAAACTGTGCTTTTGTGCAACCCCAGTCGCCTGCTTAACTCTGTAACGCTCAATTCGGGTTCTGCTTCGGTGAAGCTGCGCAAGATGGCAACAGCACGCTGGATAGATTGGATAGTTGTAGCGGTAGGATGGTTGTTTGACATATGTTATCCTAGCCGGATGCGCGGGTTGAGGGTGGCGTACAACAAATCTGCAACAAGGTTAGCCAGCACAACACCCACCACAATGATCATTGTAATGGCCTGCAGCAAGGGGAGGTCGCGGCGATCGATGGCAAACACCATCAGTCGTCCCAGACCAGGGTAGTTAAAAACATTCTCAATAACAATTAACCCGCCGATGAGCCAGCCAAAGCTGATGGCGATAATGGTGATGGTAGGCAGCAATGCGTTGCGCAGCACATGTTTAATAATTACCACGCGTCGGGGCAGCCCTTTGAGTGTGGCTGTACGCACGTACGGCTTTTTCAACTCCTCAATGACACCCGCGCGCGTGAGCCGCGAGATATACGCCAGCAGCACCAGCGTGGCAGTGATGGCGGGGAGCAGCATAAATTTCAGCGCTTCGGCAAAGGACATATTCGGTTGAATAGCGGATGAACTGGCGGGAAATATTCTCACCGTGGTTGCCAGTAGTTGAATCAGCACCAGCCCGGTGACAAACTCAGGCAACCCCACTACTGATAAAGCCGAAATACTAATGACACTGTCGATGGGCTTGTTTTCATTCAGCCCGGCAATAATGCCCATCGCGATGGCCAGGGGGATGGCAATGATGAGCGTTACAATTGCCAGACGGATGGAATTTCGCAGTCGCTGCATGACTACGCCCCGAATTTCGGTGCGTGTGCTGTACGATTTACCCCAATTACCAGTGGTGAAATTGGTGAGCCAGTGTACATATTGCACTGGCAGAGGATCGTTCAACCCCAATTCTGAGCGCAAATTTTCAAGGGCGGCCTCGCCTGCTTCGCGCCCCAAAATAACGCGGGCCACATCGCCCGGCAGCCATTGGGTAATGGTGAAAATTACAATAGAGGTCAATAGCAGCGTTAAAATTAAGAATCCTAAGCGGCGTAAAATAAATCTACCCATTGCTCATCCCCTCAAAAATTGGTTCTTGAATCTCTTGCAGTTCTTCCAGTGGGATATGGCACTGAATCCGATGTCCGTTTTCCGCGGTTTGCCACGGAGGACGCTGCGTAACGCAAATGTTGCCCAGGTGGCGCGGGCAGCGCGTGTGGAAACGACAGCCGGGAGGAATATTGGTGGGACTGGGGACGTTCCCTTCCAGCCGAATCGTGGCTTGTTTGACTGTAGGGTCGGGCAGCGGCACAGCAGAAAGCAGGGCTTCGGTGTAGGGGTGGTACGGTGGGTGGAGAACGTCTTCGGTGCGCCCAACTTCTACCAATTCACCCAGATAAATCACCGCAATATCATCGGCCAGGTAGCTGACCACTGCCAGATCGTGCGAGATGAACAGGTAGGAGCTGTGTTTTTCTGTCTGTAGTTCGTTCAGTAAATTCAAGATTGCGGCCTGCACCGATACATCCAGCGCCGAGACAGGCTCGTCGCACACGACCAATTCTGGGCTGGCGGCGAATGCGCGCGCAATGGCCACCCGTTGTTTTTCGCCGCCACTGAGTTGGGCGGGCGGACGATGTGCAAAGTTTTCCGGCAGGCGAACCATTTGTAGTAAGGTTGCCACTTGCGCATCTGCTTGCGCCCGCGATAGGCCCAACAGAGTCATCAGGGGACGACGCAGCGTTTGTTCGACGGTGAGGTAGGGGTTAAGCGCCTCTTCCGGGCTTTGAAACACCATTTGCAGTTGTCGCAGGGTGTCTAAATTCCGCTGGGTGAGTTTGGCCGGCAGAGGAACATCTAGCAGTTCGATGTCGCCGCTTGTTTTTTCTACCAGCGCCATCACTGCGCGAGAGAGGGTTGTTTTGCCGCTACCACTTTCGCCTACCAAACCGAGTGTTTTGCCACGGCGAACATCCAGGTTCACGCCGTCAACGGCTTTTACCATTTGTTGTGGTTTGCGGCTCAGAAAATCAAGCAGGGTGCGCCCCACTGGGAAGTATTGTTTAAGTAGTTTGATATGCAGGGCAGGGGTGCCTCTTTCGATAACCGCCTCTTTCCCATTGGCGGATTGTGCGACTGCCCACCGAGCGCTGATTTCTCCTGCCAGGATCTCTGACCAGCGATGACAACGCACGGACCGACCACTGACGGGGTGTTCTAGCGGCGGGCGCTTGCGGTGACACTGCTCTATAGCCAGGGGACAACGCGGCGCAAACACACAACCGGGAGGAAGGTCATCTAGTGCCGGAATGCTACCGGGCATGTAAGGCAGTGGGTTGCTACTTTTGTTCCGTCCCACGCGGGGCACGCTGTCTAGCAAGCCCTGGGTATAGGGGTGAAGTGGTTGGGTGTACAGATCAACAGTGGCCGCATCTTCAACCAGTTCTCCGGCGTACAGCACGGTTACGCGGTCGCTAATGCGTGCCACTACTCCCAGGTTGTGTGAAACATAGAGGGTAGCGGTGTTGTGTTCTGCCATCAAATCACGGAGCAGGTCTAAAATGGTGGCTTCGGTGGTAACGTCGAGGGCGGTGGTGGGTTCGTCCAGCACCAGCAAGGCGGGGTCAGTACTCAGGGCCATTGCAATCACCACTCGTTGCTGCATTCCCCCGCTGAGTTGATGCGGATAGCTGACGGCCACGCGTTCCGGGTCGGGGAGGCGCACGCTTCTAAGTAGTTCCAATGTGCGTCGGTGGGCTTCAGCGCGACCCAGGTGTTGGTGATGCCGCAACGTTTCTGCTATTTGTTCGCCAATACGTATCGACGGGTTGAGGGAGAGGAAGGGGTCTTGCGGCACAAGGTTGGTGCGCAGGCCCCAAATATGTTCCATTTCCGGACGGCTCAAATCTAACAGGGCGCGCTCTTCAAATTGAATGTCGCCCTGCCGCACTGTGCCGTTTTCTTTGAGATAACGCATAATGGCCAACGCCAGCGTCGATTTGCCGCTGCCACTTTCGCCAACCAGCCCGTAGGTTTGGCCCGGTTCAATTTTCAGTGAGAAATCGCGCACCGCGTCGAGCCAGTTGCCGTTTTGGTAATACGAGATAGTCAGATTATTGATGTTCAGGACAGGGGCAGGGTATTTTGTTCCACCCGGGGTGGTGGTGCGTTTTACATCCGGGGCGGGTACGATTACGATGGTTTGTAGCACGCGCTTTAAGCCATCGGCCATTAAGTTGACCCCAATAACCAGCACAGAAATGGCGCCGGCGGGGAAGAAGAGTGACCACGGCGTGAGGCGCACAAAGTTGCGCGCTTCGTTAACCATTAGTCCCCAGTCTGGCGTGGGGGGCTGCACGCCAACGCCCAAAAACCCCAGTGACGCCACCAGGAAAATGGCGTAAGAAAATCGCAACGATGATTCTACGGCCAGCGCGGGCAGTACCGAAGGCAAGATTTCTCGGAAGAGAATGTGTAGCGTTGATTCACCCTGTAGTTTTGCGGCTTCTACAAAGCCTCTGGTTTTTATAGCCAGTACTTCACTGCGCACCACGCGCGCCACAATAGGGGTGTAGACAATGATGATGACGGCTAGAATGCTGTTGCGCGAAGGGCCAATTGTCCCTAACAGTAATAAGGCCAGCAGCAGCGCAGGGATGGCTAGCAGGCTATCGAAGCTGCGCATAACAATTTCATCGAACAAACCGCCGCGATACCCACTGATAAGGCCAAAAGATGTACCGATAATGACGGCCAGCAGGGTTCCCAATCCGGCCAGGCTTAAAATGCTGCGCGTGCCGATAATGACGCGACTGAAAATATCGCGGCCCAGGTGGTCGGTACCGAACCAATGGGTTGCGGAGGGGGCTTGCCGGGCCGCGGACAAGGTCTGCTCAGTTGCGGTGTAGGGGGTTAATAAGGGGCCAAAAATAGCCAGTAAAACAAATAGAAGTACAATGGTTGTGCCAACCGCCGAGGCGGGGCGAGTGTATAGTTCTTTTATCCCCTTGACCAAACTGGAATTCAAGTTTAGTAGTGTAGCGTATCTGGGTGTGTACGCTTCATCTTCGGACGTTGTATGAGCTGTCACGATGAATCCTTTTGCGTTTGGTTTTTTGTGCTTTAAGGTAAAGACCTGCCAGGTTTTAAGAACCTGACAGGTCAGTTTACTGCATTATACTTGGTCAGACAAGTTTATTTTACACGGACGGTGCGGAAATCTGTGCGGCCAGGGAAAGCTTTCAATTCAAAGCCATCAACCTTGTCGCTAACACCGGCAAACTGGTTGAAGAAGTACGGAATGAGTACCGGCCCGCGCTCAATCAGCAATTTTTGAATGTCGGCGTAAGCTTGAATGCGTTCGTCTTCATTCAGGGTGGTGCCGGCCAGGGTTGCCAGGCGGTCGAATTCGGGGTCGGAGAAATGTGATTCATTCCAGGCGGCGTCGGTTTTGAGCATTGTGTCGAGGTAGAATTGTGGGTATGGCCGCGACCCCCAACCGGTAATACCCAAATCAACTTCCAGCCAGCCATTTTCGCCGTAGTAGACACTTTCCGGTTCTACAATAACGTTCACGTCCACGCCGGCTTCAGCCCATTGTTCCTTCAAAATTACAGCCAGATCAGGACGCCCGCCGGTATCGGGTGTGTGCAGGTCAAGAGAAAGGCCATCGGGGTAACCTGCATCGGCCAGCAGTTGTTTGGCTTTGGCAATGTCACGTTTTGGTAATGGAGTGGCTTCAGAGTAGTAGGTGGTGTACATTGGGCCGATAGGGCTGTCTCGCCCAACGGAGCCAAATCCCAGCAAAACCGCATCGACAATAGCCTGGCGGTCAGTTGCCAGACGCAGGGCCTCCATTACGCGCGGGTCGTTGCCGGGTGCGCGGTCAGCGCGCAGGCGGACAACATCGAAGGCGTTGGTGGGTACGGCGAAGGTGTTGATGCCAGGTTCGCCTTCCAGTGTTTTGAAGACGGCGGCAGACATTCGCCATGTTACATCTACCTGCCCCCCGCGCAGGGCTTCAACGGCAGCGGTCTGGTCGTTAAAGAAGATGAATTCTAGCCCGGCCAGCTGCGGTTGACTGCGGATGAAGTAGTCGGGGTTGGCTTTTAGAACCATCCGGTCTTCCGGGGTGTATGAATCGACAATGAAAGGGCCGGTGCCATTGAAATCGGAGGGGTCGGCTGTGTCTGCTTTCAAAACCAGGGCATGGTTGTCGCTGAGGTCGTACAGGAAGAAGGGGTTGGGTTGTTTAAGCTGGAAGGTCACTTCCAGGTCACCGGTTGCTGCGATAGAATCAATGTTGCTGTACAGATTGGCAGTGGGCAGGCCGGAATCCGGGTCACGGAGGCGGTCGAAGGTCCACACCACATCTTTGGCACTGAAGGGGCTGCCGTCGTGGAAGGTAACGCCTTTTGCCAATTTGAAGGTGTAGGTTTTACTGTCTGGGCTGATTGTCCAACTGCGTGCCAGCCGGGGGCGCACTACCGAGCTGGCGTCAACGTCAACCAGATAGTCGTAAACGTGATTGGCAATGGCAATTTCACCGTCAGAAGAGATGAAGGCGGGGTCGGTTTGGACAATAGGTTGAATGGCCACGCGCAGCGTGCCTTTTTGCAGGTCAGCTGCGTTGAGGGATTCACCACCGAGCATCACTTCGGCATCGCTGACAGAGGGGATGCACAGCTTCCAGCCTGGTTCAATCAGGTCAGGGTTATCGATGGTGGCGAAGGAGTCATCAACGGTGGCTTTGGCGTTGGTAGCTTGAACAATGGCTGGATAGGCTAGCACATTCGCGTAGAATTTGTCGGCCAGTTTTGACAGCCAGTCATTCAACTGTACTGTCACGACCGATTCGCATTCTACTTCACCTTGGGCGTGGCCATCCGCCAGAGCTGTGGCAGCAGGCATAATGGCCAGTAGTAACGCCAACAACAACAGAATACTTGCTAGTTTTTTCATAGCTTTTCCTTTCTCCTTTTGTGAAATAATACCAATGGACGAAACGGTTGATGCTAGTTGAGGAAGTTGAATTTTGCGGCCCCTCCTTTCTATTGGTAATGCAATGTTAAACTGTGGTGAATCAGTTATTTAAGTGTGAGTTACAAGCCTACGCTACAAAAGAATTTAAGACTGTAATCTACACTACAATTGGGCAGCCATTGCCTGGAGGCAAAAAACAGGTATTCGATTTGCAGATAGTTGAGCGCTTTGCTTAAAATATGGTGGAGACTGAACTTCATAATAACATGTTTTTGGGTTTGTGCCAAGTTTTTAAGGTTTTTGGGGCACGGCTGTTGTACCTGTGCCCTTGGGGAAAAATACGCCCTTACCCCCTACGTTTCACTAGCGGTAGGGTGAAGCCAAAAGTACTCCCCTGCCCACGCCCCGCACTGTCTGCCCAGATGCGCCCCCCGTGCGCTTCGACCAGGTGTTTGGCTATGGTCAGCCCGATGCCACTGCCGCCACTGGCGCGACTGCGAGATTTGTCTACCCGATAAAAGCGGGTGAACAGGTGTGGTAGATGCTCGGCAAGGATGCCGGTGCCGGTATCGGTGATGGTGATCGCTAGCATTTGCTGCTGCTGGGCGGCGCGCACGGTGACGCTGCCACCACCGGGGGTGTATTGCAGCGCGTTGCCCATTAGATTAACAAGTATTTGTTGCACACGATCTTCGTCAATCAGCACCTTTGGTAGCGAGGGTGGCAAATGGAGTTTGAGCGTGACGTTCTTTTCTTCAAATTGGGGACGCAGCCGGTCGGCAGTTTGGCGAATGAGCGTCAGCACGTTTGTTGGCTGACGATATAATTCAAAAGCGTTTGCCTCCACCCGACTCAACTCTTGCAGATTGTTCACCAGCCGTTGCAAGCGGTCTGCTTCGCGGTAGATCTGCTGGTAGGTGCTGGGATCGGCGGGAAAAACGCCATCCATCAGTCCTTCCATGTATCCTTTGATGCTGGTGAGCGGGGTACGGAGTTCGTGTGCTACATTGGCAATGAGGTCGCGCCGCATTGCTTCTGTCTGGTTTAACTGGCTCGCCATCCGGTTGAAACTGCGTGCCAGTTGCCCCAATTCGTCGTTGCTGGTTACATCCACTCGTTCTTGATAATGCCCGGCAGCAATATGCTGGCTGGCTTGCATCATCTGGCGGATGGGCGTTACCACACGGCGGGAAACAAAAAAGCTTACCAGCACAGCGCTAATGATGGCGGTGGTGATGGAGATGAGTAGGGCTTCGTTAAACGCCCCCTGAAAGTTGGAAGACAGATCGGCTTCCATTTCTTGCAGGCTACTTCCTAAGCCCAGCGACCCCATCGCACGTTCCATATCCATAATATGCCGACTGAATGCGCCTGGCACAACCGATTCGGCTGCCAGGGTAAGGGTGATGATGCCCACCATAATGACAATCAAATACGATGCCATTAACTTCCAGCTCAACTGGCTTTGTATTTTTATGGCGACGGTCTTCAGACGCCTCATTGTGGCTGGTCCTCAAAGCGATACCCTACCCCGCGCACGGTGACAATCAACTCCGGGCGCGTCGGATTGGCCTCTAGTTTTTTGCGAATATGTCCCAGATGGACGTCTACCACCCGGTCTTCGCCGTAGAAATCGTGTCCCCACACCTGTTGCAATAATTGCTCGCGGCTTAAAACACGCCCGTTGTGCCGCGCCAGCGCCAGCAGCAGATCAAATTCAATGGTGGTGAGGTCAATTTCCTGCTCATCTTTCCACACCCGCCGCGCATCAAGGTCAATGCGGAGGTGGGCAAACGTGAGTACCTGGCTGTTGCTGCCTGTTGTTTGCCCGTAGCGACGCAGGGCGGCTTTCACCCGCGCCACCAGTTCACGAGGACTGAACGGCTTGGTGAGATAATCGTCTGCACCTAGGGTCAATCCCACCACCTTGTCTGTTTCTTCTGATTTGGCGGTGAGCATAATCACATATGCTTGCGATTCACGCCGAAGCTGTTGTAATACCTCCAACCCGTCCATTCCCGGCAGCATAATATCCAGCACCACCAGATCGGGGTGGATGGTGCGGATGGCTTTCAACGCCGAGTGTCCATCAACAGCGGTGTGAACAGTGTACCCTTCAGCCTGAAGGTAAGCGGTGACAATATTAACAATGTTTTCTTCATCGTCTACTACAAGGATGGTTGCCGGTTTCATACAATGCCTTTATTTGTCAGCAAGGGATTGTTGCCGTTCTTATTCCAACCCGTAGGCGCGCCTGGCGCTGTCCATTGTGTTGCGCAACAGCATCGCAATGGTCATTGGGCCGACACCCCCCGGTACGGGGGTAATCATCCCGGCAACTTCTTTTGCGCTGTCGAAGTCAACATCGCCTACCAGACGGTAGCCTTTTTTGGCGCTGGGATCGTCGATGGCGTTGACTCCCACATCAATCACCACTGCGCCCGGTTTAATCCAATCCCCCTTCACCATTTGGGGACGACCCACCGCAGCGATCAAAATATCGGCTTCGCGCACAACGTCGGGGAGATTTCGCGTACGCGAGTGGCACACGGTCAATGTGGCGTTACGGTGCAACAGTAGCATCGCCACCGGCAGGCCCACAATGTTGCTACGGCCTAAAACCACAGCGCGTTTGCCTTCTATTTCCACGCCAGAACGGTCAAGCAGTTCAATACATCCTCTGGGCGTACAGGGAACAAAAAGCGGGTCACGACGCTTCATTGATAATCGCCCAATATTCAGGGGGTGGAAACCATCAACGTCTTTTTCCAGGCTGATTGCACCCAGGATTTCTTCATCATCAATGTGGGCCGGCAGGGGAAGCTGCACCAGAATGCCGTGTACATCGGGGTTAGCATTCAGCTCCCACACCACTTTCAGCAATGCTTTCTGAGTAATATCGGCGGGCAGATCGAAACCAAATGAGGTGATGCCCACTTCTGCACAAGCTTTCTTCTTCATTCGCACATAGGTTTGCGAATCTTTGCGCTCGCCAACCAGCACCGCAGCCAGACCAGGGATCTTGCCGGTTTTTGCCTTCACCGCTTCTACTTCTGCTTTAATTTCGCCACGAATGGTGGCGGCAATCGCTTTGCCATCAATAATTGTTGCAGACACTTGCTCCTCCTTGAACGTTTTGGCGTGTTTTGTTTGCAATGTATTTAATCGGATGTGCATACTTCATGCATTGCAGTATAGCACACCCCAGCCCTCTGAGCAACGTATTTTGTGGGGGCCTTCACAAAATTTGGTCTTGTGCGTTCCGCCAGAATTGACACATTATTTAAGTGGTAGTAAGGTTGTTCGCCAACAAGTAAACAACCGCAAAGATAATCTTAGCGCAAATTCCCTGGGTGATCCAGACGGTTGCAAAAATTATTTGGAGAGACCGCATGTCAACAGGAAGCATTCCCGGTTTCAGAACTGTCCCCAAAACCGGCGTCATTTATGTGATGAATGAAGCATCAAAATTGGGCTTCAGCTACGATAACGAAATCTGGGCCAATCTGGGCCAGGGGTCCCCGGAGACAGGCCCAATTCCCGACGCGCCACCGCGAGTTGCAGCGCTGTCCATTGACCCGGCCACGCATCGTTATTCGGCGATACCGGGCGACGTTGCGTTGCGCCAGAAAGTGGCCGATTTTTACAATCAAATTTACCGGCAGGGGAAAACATCTCAATACACGTATGAAAATGTGAGCATTGCGGGGGGCGGTCGCACCGCTCTCACCCGGTTGGCGGCTGCTCTGGGCAACATCAATATGGGACATTTTTTGCCCGATTACACGGCCTACGAAGAATTGCTGAGCGTTTTTAAGGCCTTTATTCCAATCCCCATTCTGCTAGATTTTCACACGGATTATCAAATTAGTATTGAAGCAATGCGCAAAGAGATTTTGGGGCGTGGCCTGCGAGCAGTGTTGGCCAGCAATCCGTGCAACCCAACCGGGCAACTGACTGATGGTGAACGGCTAAAGGCCTGGGTCGATTTGGCCTGCGAAACGCGGTGTAGCCTGATTTTGGATGAGTTTTATTCCCACTACATCTATAATGAAGATGCACCCGAACCGTACCAGATGATTTCCGCCGCGGAATACATTGACGATGTTAACGCCGATCCGGTCATTATTGTCGATGGGTTGACCAAGAACTGGCGATATCCAGGCTGGCGAATAAGTTGGACCGTAGGTCCCAAGGCCGTGATTGAGTATGTTGCCAGCGCCGGATCTTTTCTTGATGGAGGAGCCAACCATCCATTTCAGGCGCAAGCTCTGGCATTGCTGGAACCTGAGATTGCTATTCAAGAAACCATCGCGATCCAAAAACATTTTCGCGCCAAACGAGACTATATATTGCAGCGGCTTGACAACTTGAATATAGGGTATGAAGTTGTGCCGGGGGGAACATTTTACGTGTGGGCAAATCTATCAAAGTTGCCGCCGCCGTTGAATGATGGTGTGCACTTTTTTGAAGAGGGTTTGAAAGAAAACGTTATTACTGTGCCGGGTATTTTTTTTGATGTCAACCCTGATCGGCGGCGCTCATTGCGGCGCTACCAGAGCTATTGTCGGATTAGCTTCGGACCAGAGATGGAGAAGTTAGATTTGGGGTTGGACGCCATTGAGCGCGTCATCAAGAAATTCGCGTAGCCAGCAACACCAAAACTCCACCCTCAAACACTCTGCTAAACCCAAAGGGCACAGGTGCAACAGCCGTGCTATGATGACATAACTACTTGCCATAATAATGAAATCGTGATATAATTGAATATGTTAACTAGCCCATCTATATAGAAAGATGTTGGGCGCAGACACTAAATCTAGTGGTAGTGGCCCAGATTGCTTTTTGAAGATTGGCAGTTTTGTCAATGGATGGGTTAAAATATTAATCAGCAGCAACCAATCTTCATCAGGCGCAAGGTAGTGATGGTAGAAAATGGGGTCCAATGAGGTGTGATATTTTAGATTGGCAATCATACAAAAAGGGCGCTAGCAACCCGTTTTCTACCATCAATCTATCTTTATACCGACAGCTGCAAAGGCCAGACTTGGGGTTGGGCGTTGAAACGATTACTGCACGATTTTGCCAGATTAACACCAAACCAATGGCTCACGTTGATTAGTTTGCTGGTACTGTTGAATCTAGTGGTGGTCGGTGGCTTGTTGTGGCTTATGGCAACCGACCTGGCTCCGCGAGAAGCCCAATTAAGACAAGTTGTGTTGGCCCAATCATTGCCTACACGGACACCCTACCCAACGTTCACCCCAGCCCTTGCACGTCCCCCTTTATCTACTGTGGTGCTAGCGGTTAAACCCACGGCCACCAATACGCTGGTTCCCACGTGGACACCTTCCATTACCCCTACACCCCCGCCCACAAAAACACCCACACCAACTTCCACGCCGCCGCCTACGCCACCGCCCCCTCCGACCAATACCCCTGGCCCGTCACCTGCGGAGAATATCGCCAGCGCACCAGCGCCGCCGCAACCCGCCGTTGCCCCAGCATCGGTTGCACCCAATGTTGATTTTAGTGCCAGCCTGAGACAACTCACCCCCTGTGAAAATCAGGGCAAACATCATATATTTATTTATGTACGTGATGAAAATGGAAAAGGAATACCTGATGTGCAGGTAAAAATCTCGTGGCCCGGCGACGACGCAGTGGCTATAACCGGCACTAAAATTGAAGACCCTGGCCTCACCGATTTTGCGATGTTTAAAGGAACGTATTTTGTGCAATTGATGGACTATAAAAGTGACATCGTAGGGCCAATCACACCGGATATTCCGCAAGACCAATTATGCAAGGAAAATGGTAATCCCGTTGCCAATTCATTGTATCACTATTCGTATGAAGTTATTTTCACAAAGGTGAGGTAATCCTGGTGAAGAAGATTAGGCTTCAGCCCTGGCAATGGGTTACGCTAATTGGATACTTGCTGGTGTTTAATGTAATTATTGTCACCTTGATTCTGCTGCTGTGGAATGCGCCGGCATCGTTGCCACAGCAGGCGGGTGGGGGAGTACAGGCAGTGGCAAACGCGTCGGGCCGCCCCACACCAACCAAGCGACCGACCTTCACCGCGACCCCGACCCCCAAAGTGTGGCCCACTGCTACCGCAACCAAAACCCCCTTCCCCACTGCATCGCCAACCGCTACCTGGACCCCCCTGCCGACCCACACCCCCTGGCCCACTGCCACCGGCACGGCTACGGCAGTGCCAACCGCTACCCCCGTGTTGAATGCGACGGCCGTAGACACACTGGGAGAAACAGGCATTACCCCTACCGGGGAGACCATTTCCTCAACCACGTTCCGGGCAGCAGAAGCGGCGAATACCGTAACATCCACCCCCAGGTCCACGCGCACTCCTACCTTCACTGCTACTGCCACCCGCACGCCCACGCTCACGGCGACAGCCACCGCTACCACCAAACCAACGTCTACACCAACATCCACAGCGACGGCCACACCGACAGCAACGCCCACGCCCAGGCCCACGCGTACCCCTACCTTCACTGCTACCGTCCCCCGCACGCCCACGCCCACGGCAACACCTACGCCCGAACCAACCCGTACACCCACTGCAACGGCTATTGCAACGGCCACCCCAACAACCAGGCCCACACCAACATCGATGTTGCAAAGCGCTTCCATTCAGGCAAACGCTTTGCCTGATGGACGGGTAGGGCTGGCATGGGACAGCATCAATGCCACAGACAATGCACTGTATCAGGTATATAGTGATATGGGTGCTGGATACGGCGTGTACGTTTACCAGGGCCACACACGTCAAGCCGCCTTTGTCGACAGCCCCACCCGTGGGGGTGTGGCTTATTCATACAAGGTCGATAGCCTAACGAACAACCAGATGCAACCATTGGGTGCGGCGCGCATTGTGATGCCGTTGAAGGCCAAAGCGGTGCAGGCGCCGGTTATCCCCAGCGCCGCAGAAAGCAGCGTCAACACAGAACCGCTGACCAACATTGCCATAATTCCCGCACCTACCCCACTTCCCCGCGACGCCCTGCTGCTTGGCCTGATGAGCGACACCAGCTACACCGATGCTTTCAATACCCTCAACGTGATGGGCGAAGTACGAAACGATTCCAATGTAGACGTGGGAGACCTCGCTGTGACGGTGAGTTTCTACAATGCTGCTGGATCTTTTATTAATGAAGCGACCACACGCACAATGGTCAAAAATCTGGCGCCGGGTGAGCGTGCCCCTTTCATTTTGAGTCTGCCTCGTCCTGCCGAAATGAGCAATTACAGCATCAAAGCGGTTGGACGGCCTGTTCCCACGCAACTCGGCCCACAAATTGCCGTTATAAACAGTACGGCTTACGAAGATGACACCGGTTTTTACCATGTTCGCGGCGCTGTGCAGAACAAAGGGTCTGTGGCCGTGTCTCGCCCCAAAGTTGTGGTAACACTCTACAATCGAGGCGGCGGCATTGTGAACGTGGGGTTTACCTATCCCGTACCGGCTCGTCTGGAGCCGACCCAACGCGCAACGTTTGACGTTGTCTTCACCTATTTCCCCAAAGTGCTCAATCATAGGGTGGTAATTGCCAACAACTAAGCTGAGTTGACGTTGACGATGGCTTTCACCCTTTTGCCAAAAGCATCTCCCAATGCTAGAATTTTATATAACGATTGGAGATTAGCGATTGGTTTTTGAGAATTTCACGTACCTTCTCAATCATGCGGGGAAAAACCCGTCAGGTTTGGAAGCAATATCCCTAAACTATTGAGACGAGTCAATTTCACCAACATCTGATCTCTAA
>CAYPUV010000076.1:0-15579 GCA_964413895.1 uncultured Anaerolineaceae bacterium | reverse complement strand
GGGGGAAAAGTAACAATTTGCTGAAACCTTAAAATCTACTTTGCAACAGCCGTGTCCATTTCGCTTGACATATTGTGAAGGATTTAGTATTATGTATAGTAGCAATAAAGGTAAAATACGCTTGTTGCGTCAGTGTTCCTTTGATGATGGGAAAAGAAGTGCCCCTGTAATTTGTGGAGGGAAAAATGAAAAAACGGCTATGGATAATCGCCTTGGTTTTTGGAGTGGTAAGCTTGTGGACCGGGCCTGTTTTGGCGCAAGGGGGAACGGAACATGTAGTGCGAACCGGAGAGAGCCTGGCGCAAATTGCTGCCCTGTACGATGTTTCTGTAGCAGATATGATGGCGAAAAACGGATTGACGGACCCTGATTTTATTTACGTGGGTCAAACACTCACCATTCCGTCGCAAGATTATGCAGGGACAATGAGCTACTACACCGTGCAAGCGGGGGATACGCTGGGAGACATTGCGGCACGCATAGGAACCTCAGTGCAGGCGCTGGCCTCGGCGAATAACCTCACGAATGTAGATGCAATTTACGTTGGGCAAGTGCTGAATGTGCCGGGTGGCAGTGCCGGTGTGTTGCCATCCGTACCCTCATCCGCATGTAGCGCGTATTACACAGTTAAATGGGGCGACACGCTATCTGCCATTGCGTGGCGCTATGGCGTTTCAACCCGAACACTGGTGCAGGCAAATCGTCTGTACGGAGACACAATCTACGCCGGCCAGCAATTGTGTGTGCCCGGCGGAACAGCGCCCACTCCGTACCCAGGGTTCTCTTACACCGTGAAGGCCGGCGATACCGTTACCAACATTGCTTATCGTTTTGGGGTATCGCAGTGGGCAATTGTGCAGGCCAATAACCTCTCTGACGCTGGCCTCATCTATGTGGGGCAAACATTGCTTATTCCAGGGTACACCCCGCCCGCGCCATCACCAACCAGCGCGCCCAGTGGCACAAACTCTGCTGCAAGCACGGGCACGGCGCCAGAATACGTTTCCCCTGCCGCGCCGGAATACGTAGACGTATCGCAAACCTGGGATGGTTCGGTGACGGTAGTGGGTGATACCAATAAGTGGTGGGGTGCTCAAACCGCCGATTTTGCTGACCCCGATGGGTTGACCACCATGATTGTGCGTACTGTGGGTGCCAACAACATTCCCATTATCATCAAACAGGGTGATTTTACATTGCGCATGGAAACCACCAATTCCGCCGAATTCGGTTTGGCATCCTTTGGTTTTAAGGGATTACCGGCCGGTGATTATCAGGTGTGGGTTGATCAGGATGAATCTGATGTTGTATCGGCGCGCCTGGAAGCCGGGCGTCGTATTCTGGTTGAATTTAAATTTGTGAATGCCACACAAGACCCGCCACCGCGCTCACCAACCGGCTGGTCTGGGCGTGTGGTGAAGAATACCAGCGGCACAGAACCGGCCAACGGGGTGTGGTCTACTATTATTATCCGCACAGGCATCATTGGGTTACCCATTACCATCCGTTCCGAAGGCAACGATTTTACAGCCAAATGTTTTACGGGGACCAAACCGGAATATGGGCCGGGGGCGTGTGATTTCGGTGGCCTGTGGCCTGGAACCTATTCCGTTGGCATCGATGGCGCAGGGATTGAGGTGCAAGTTTTTGTTGATGGTCAGGGCGTAGCTGAGATAACGTTTGATCACCAATAATTTCTTGATGAACGAACAAGAGGGTTCGGATTGTTCCGAACCCTCTTGTTATTTTCAGTCACCGCTGTATTACTCTGATTCCTCCAATTGGCGTTCCATCTGTTCTAGCGAAAATGCCGCGAATATTCCCAGTAGCGACAAAATTGTGGCGTCCGACTCGGTAAACTCCAGGTCATTGTGTTTGTTGACCAATTCAATGACGCCCAATATTCTTTCGTCGAATTTTAGAGGAACCGCGAGTATTTCTTTAGTGGTAAACCCAAGTACCTGGTCAATTTCGGAAGAGAAGCGGGGGTCGAAGTGAGCGTGGTTCACAATTAGCGGTTCACCGTTTTTTACAACCCACCCGGCGATGCCCTGGTGCCAATTCATACGATAACCGCGCAGACTTTCCCTGTATGCTCCGTGAACTACCACAAATACAAGTTCTTCCGTGTCCTCATCTACCAACAGCAAAGAGCCGTGGTCCGCGTCGATGATGGTTAGGGCCTGATAAAGTATTTCGTCCAGCAACTTGAATACATTGTCTTGAGAGACAATATGTTGCGTAGCGTTGTACAGCGCGGTAATACCTTTCATATACGATCGCAAAGCTTCATTTTCTTCCCGCAACGTAGAAATCTCATCTTTAAGTTTTATGGTCTCTTGCTGCAACAAATGAATAGCTTTGTTTACTCCACTATCCATAACGCATCCTCTCTGGTACCCTGATTAAGGGCCAATACACATTTTACTGCGAGCAGTGTAATAAGTATACCATAATGCAATGCTTTGAGACAACATAAATTTGGTAGAGGACACAGGTGCAACAACCGTGCTGGTCCCCACCCCATACTGTATTTGCTTCCCTAAGACAAGTTGTGGTAAATTGTGATGTACGGAAACGGTTTTGGCATAATCTAAAATCGAAACCTCTCTCTATTATTGAAGACTTATTCCATTTGCCAATAGTAGCTCTCGTGAGATTTTCTGCTGCACCGGGCGAGTGAGAAAAGATTTTGTTTACAAGGTTATTTTCTTCTTTTACCTGATTTTCTTGGTGCTCTTTGCGGCGTCTGTGCTCTTTGGGTAAAGTCGCTTGACAAAAAAATAAGAAGTTGTGTTTTCCCCCCTTCCCCTCAGGGGAAGGGGGGAAATAGGGGGGGGGAAAAAGCAACGATTTTTTGAAACCTTAAAATTGACTTTACCCAAAGGGCACAGGTGCAACAGCCCTATGGCCCTGTTATCGCTGCTTGAAAAATTAGAGATATTAGTGTATCCTTAAACAGATTTGTAATACACATTTTGATCTATTTATACTGAGCTATGATAGCCCATAGAATATTCAACTGCTTGATTTATTGGTTTTTTGAAGGGAGCGAAAAACTTTTTTATGGCCGGTAGAATTGAAACAGTTGATGCCAGAATTAATCATGACCGAACCGGTTTGTTGACAGGTAGACGGGGGCGGATTCTGAAAGAGAATCTTACTGCCTACCTGTTTTTATTCCCCGCAATGTCGCTGATTTTTGTGTTTGGGGTATTCCCTGTGGCGTTTTCTTTGTATGTGAGCATGTACAAATGGAAAATCAAGCAGGGTGCATTTAGGGGATTTGCGAACTACACCAAAGCAATGGACAATTTGGCCTATGTGGTTGCTTTTTTGTTGGTTATTGGTGCCGTGTGGGGGGCTATTGCGTTATTGATAAAAGTATGGAAATTTTCCAGGGAAGCCCACGAGTCTCCCTGGCTTTTTATTGTGCCCGGCGCGGTGTTCACCGGGGCTGTATATTATCTGATAAAATATGTCGTGTTGTTGCTGCCAGAAATATTGGCAATTGGTTCAAAGGTACAGCGAGTACAAAAAACCAGAGAACTCTATGTTAAACTTTTTAAAGCAGCATTTGATGCCGAGGCTGTGGTGCGTGCACAGTGGCATTTGCTGTTATGGGTGGGGACAGGCATCGTGCTGTGGTTGGTTCTCAATCAGTTTGTGCGAACCCGTCACAACGGACAATACTTGGGTCGTTTTTTCCTGATGACCCTGGCCGGCACTGCTGCCTGGCAAATTGGGCAATTTACATATATTAGCATTCAAACAGAATATGCCGCCGCACTGGAAAAAGGAAAAGAGATTGCAATTTGGCCGCAAGCCATCGCAGTTTTGAGTGGCCTATTGTTGCTATACTTTTCCTGGCGACTGTGGCAGTATGCTATTAAGCTTGATAGTTCCCCCAAAATGGTGCTGGGATTGTTTGCAGCAGTGGTATTGCTGGTGGGGGCATGGATATTGGCCGGCGAGTTGCCGCCAATTATCGCCGCTGGTGATGAAGCCTTATGGGAGGGATTACTCACCACTGCCTGGTATTCGTTGGGGACAGTCCCTCTCCAGCTTGCAGCAGGGTTAGCCATTGCATATCTACTGTATCAAGAAATCAAGGCGAAATCCTTTTTCAGAATGATTTACTTTTTGCCCTATGTCACGCCGGCGGTTGCCAGTGCTTCTGTATTTAGAATTATGTTCTCTAACCGACCGACTGGTATGATGAACAATGTGTTAAGGGTTTTTGGCGCAGAGCCGTTGAAATGGCTTCTTGAGCCTAGAAGCATTTTCACAATATTTGGGGTTCAAGGCCCCAGCCTGGCGTTGGTGGTGATTATTCTATTTGGTATTTGGACGTATTCTGGATACAACGCAGTAATTTTCCTGGCTGGATTGGGTGGTATTCCACAGTCGTTGTATGAGGCGGCTCAAATTGATGGCGCCAATCGCTGGCAGTCGTTCAGACACATCACCCTACCGTTGCTCTCACCAATTACATATTTCCTCTCCCTATTAGGGGTCATTGGTACATTTAAAGCCTTTAACCACGTGTTTGTACTGCGCAGCGCCGCCGCGCTCAGAACCGTAGACACGATGAGTATGGTCATTTGGGATTTAATTAAAACAGATACGCGCTATGGCTATGGTACAGCCATGGCGTTTGTGTTGTTTGGCGTTGTTCTGATACTCACCCTGATCAATAATAGTATTCAAGGAAAGCGAGTGTTCTATGGCTAGCGCTTCCATCGCTCAAAATAAACCTGGGGCAAAAAAGCCAATTAAATGGTGGAACATTATTGTCTACATCGTATTATCGGTGGGCGGCGTGGCGATGGTGCTGCCAATGTATTGGACAATTGCCGCTTCCTTTATGTCTCGTGCCGAAGCGATTGCTTTCCGTTGGTTCCCGTCCGAATTCATTTTTCATAATTATGCTGAGGCCTGGGAAGAGGCGCGGTTCTCCGAGTATTTTGTTAACAGTGTCATTATTACCACCATCACTGTCACTGGTATTGTGATTTTCAGCACCCTGGCGGCGTATGCCTTTGTCCGAATGGATTTTGTGGGTAAAGATTTCTTGTTCTCACTGCTGTTGGCTACCATTTTCATTCCAGAAATGGTACTCCTGCTCCCCAATTTTCTCACCGTTACGTGGTTAGGGCGCATCGGCCCCCTGCCTTGGGTAGATAACTGGCCCGCGTTAACCATTCCGTTTATGGGCAACGTGTTTAGCATCTTTTTGTTGCGCCAGTTCTTCGCCCAAATTCCAAGCGACCTATTTGATGCGGCCAAAATCGATGGCGCTGGCCACTTCCGCTTCCTCACCAGCGTTGTATTGCCCCTTTCCAAAGCGCCGCTGATGACCATTGTCATTTTCTCATTCATCGGTTCCTGGAACGCGCTGGCCTGGCCCTTGCTGGTTACAAATAGCGCCAATTGGCGACCCATTGCCGTGGGGCTCACCAACTTCTTAGATGAGGAACAGCAACGGATCCACCTGCAAATGGCCGGAGCTGTCATTACAATGGTGCCAGTACTAATCATCTATTTCTTTACCCAAAAACAATTTACGGAAGGAATTGCCCTGAGTGGGCTGAAAGGGTAAAATAGTTACGTTACCCCAAAAGGAGGTGGTGCTACCAGAACAACTGAGTTTGATATTCTATAGTAGGTTCAATGCTAATTCCTAAATTAATTTGGAGGAGATTTAAAAATGAACAAGCGATTTTCGCTGATTTTGGTTTTGCTTGTGGCAATCGCCCTGGTTGCTTCCGCTTGTGGCGGCGCTGCACCAACCCAAGCTCCAACCGAACAGCCTAAAGCGGAACAACCCACTGAAGCGGCCCCAACAGCTACCCAGGCACCCGTGGAACAACCCACCGAAGCCCCTGCACAGCCGGAAACTAAAACCATCCGCGTGGGTCAGGTAACGGACGTGGGCGGCATCAACGATGCCAGCTTCAATGAATTGGCCTGGAAAGGGATGCAAGACGCCGAATTGGACTTTGGCGTTGAAGTAAACTTCCTCGAATCTCAGCAACAAACCGACTACGAAAAGAACATCAACGAATTCTTGCAGCAAAATTACGATCTCATCGTAACCGTCGGCTTCTTGCTGGGTGACGCCACAGAAGCTGCTGCAGAAGCCAACCCCGATAAAAACTTCGCCATCATCGATGTTAACTACCTTAGCGCTCCCAACATCTGGCAATCTTACTTTGCTACCGACGAAGCCGCCTTCCTGGCTGGCTATCTGGCAGCCGCCACAACTAAAACCGGCAAAGTTGGAACCTTCGGTGGGATAAATATCCCCCCCGTGGTTATCTTCATGGTCGGTTTTGAAAAGGGCGTAGATTACTACAACCAGGTTCATGGCACCAGCGTAGAAGTGTTAGGTTGGAGTACCGAAAAAGGTGATGGCCTCTTCACTGGTAACTTTGATAGCCTTGACGATGGGCGTACCTTTGCCGAAAACCTCTTTGATGAAGGCGCTGACATTGTACTGCCCGTTGCCGGACCGGTGGGCCTGGGAACTGCTGCCGCAGCCAAAGACCGTGGCATGCTGATGATTGGTGTCGACAGTGACTGGTACGAAAGCGCCCCCGAATACAAAGAAACCTACCTCACCAGCGTTCGCAAACGTGTTGACCTGGTTTCCTACCAGGCAACCGACGCCGTGTTGAATGGCACGTTTGAGGGTGGCGTTCATACTTACAACCTGGCAAATGGCGGCGTGGAATTAGCCGATTACCACGACAACGCTAACCTGGTTTCATCAGACCTGCAAGCTGAACTAAGCAAATTGAAACAAGATATTATCGACGGCAAAATTTCCACGGGCTGGGCCGAATACCAGGGCAACCCCCCCGCTCCTGCCGAAGAGAAACCGGCTGCAGAAAGCTACAACTGGCCCGAAGCCCCCGCTCCTGATGGCCCGCTGGCTGGCATCGACCCCACCGGCCAAACCATCACCTGGTGGCACAACCATCGTGGCAGCCGCGAAGAGAAAATCAACGCTATTGTTGACGAGTTCAACCAGGCAAATCCCTACGGCATCACTGTAAAACCGGTTAATCAGGGTGGATACAACGACATCCGTGACAAAATGGGCGCCGGCATCACCAGCGGTGACCTGCCGCAAATTGTCGTTGGCTACCAAAACGATGAAGCCTTCTACGCTTCTGTTGACGCACTCACCGATATGAACAAATACGTCGACGACCCGTACTGGGGATTGAGCGAAGAAGACAAAGCTGATTTCTCACCGGGTATCTTTATGCAAGATGTTCACCCCGCATTCAACAATGAACGTCTCGGTTTCCCGCCCAACCGCTCAATGGAAGTTCTCTACTACAATAAAACCTGGATGGAAGAGTTAGGTTTTGACCCCAGTGCCACCATCACCCCCGACCTCTTTGAAGAAGTGGCTTGTGCCGCTGCCAAAGACCGTGACGACGGTGAGGGCGGCTACATCATCCGCTTCGACGCCTCTCAGGTTGCCGCCGCCGCATTTGCTCGCGGCACCAGCGTACTGAGCGAAGATGGCACGGGCTATGTTTATAATAGCCCCGAACTGGTTGATTACTTCACCCAGATTCGCCGCATGTATAAAAACGGGTGCGCCTGGATTTCCCCGGAACGCTACCACGATGCTGAGTTCGCCGCGCGACAAGGCATTTTCTACATCGGCTCTACCTCTGGGTTGCCCTATGCGCAAGAAAGCCTGGATGAAGCTAACAACACCGATGACTGGGGCATTGCACCGCAACCTTATACCACCGATACCCCGCACCAGAATATGTACGGCGGCAGCGTAATGATGCCCAAGAGCACTCCGGAACAAGAACTGGCTGCCTGGATTTTCATCAAATGGTTTACCAGTCCTCATGCGCAGGCGGAATGGGTAGAAACTTCAAACTACTTCTCGCCGCGCTACAGCACCGGCAAACTGTTGGGTGATTACACTTCCTCTAACCCCAAATATGCCAGCGCACTGGCCCTCCTGCCCTACGCTGAATTTGAACCACAGCTCATTTCTTACTCTGAAGTCCGTAACGCAGTCAATGACACCTTCCAGGAAATCATCAACTCCGATGTGGACATTCAACAGGCGCTGGATGACCTGACCCAGAAAGCCAACGAATTGCAAGCAGAAGCACTCCAATAGGCTAACTTCAGCTTAACCACTCAATAGGGGCGCATTACGCGCCCCTATCTTTGTATTAGGAGACACAAATGGGAAACACGGTAGTTTGTTTGCACCACAACGACGCTGACGGACTATGCTCTGGCGCTATTGTCCGCCGCAGATTTGGTGACGCAGTGACGCTCTTTGAAACCGACTACGGCCTGCCTGTTCCGTGGGACGAAATTGAAACGGCTGATACAGTTATCCTCACCGATTTCTCCCTGTCAAAGGCAGACATGCTCAAAATTTACCGGGCCAAAGGAAGCAACTTCATCTGGGTTGACCATCACCTTTCGGCCATAAAAGATATGGCCGACATAGCGGACATACCTGGCGTGCGTGATTTGAACAAGGCCGCTTGTGTATTAACCTGGGAATACTTTTTCCCCCACCGCGACGTACCCCCAGCGGTACAATTCATCGGAGATAGAGACATTTGGCGGTTTGAATATCCCCAAACGCGCGTTTTTTGTGAAGGGCTATTTTATGCCAATACCGCAGCCACCAACGATGCACTGTGGGACGATTTATTCAACGAGCAAAGCGACTTGCTACAAAAATTTATGAACGAGGGGAAAATTTTATTAGATGCACGGCTTACCGACATTGCTCGGCGAGTACAGTCACACGGCTTTGAAGTTACCTTTGAGGGGTACCGGACATTGGCCATCAATTTGCCCAGCAGTGGCGATGTGGGCCATCACATTTGCAGCCTGGGGTATGACGTTGCTTATGTGTACAGTGATGGATGGCAAAACGAGAGAATCATTACTAAAGTTACCTTGTATTCGGAAACCGTTGATGTATCTGTGTTGGCCAAAGCGCACGGCGGCGGTGGACACAGAGGCGCAGCCGGTTTTCAATTTGTACGCCAAAACAACAGTCCTCTTCCCCCAGGTAAACTGCCCCGTAGCTAGCCTATCGACAAGAAAAATTTTTTGGCTTGCCATAAAAAATTTCGTTTTTTTCGCATTTGCACTTAAATCAACTATAATTAATAGTAACGTCCATGTGCGGAAGATAAGGGCGAACGCGCAAATTCGTCGCTGGAACAGACAATCTTGAACAAGGCCACACATACATATAGGAGGGGACCGGTGCTACGCAGACATATTCAGATAATTTTCCTGTTTGTCGTCCTGATGGTGTTGCCATCTGGCATGGTGTTGGCTCAGGACAAATCGCTCGTTTGGAATCGGTACGATGTTAATATTACCGTCTTAGACAACGGTGATATGCAAGTGGAGGAAGTTCAAGAAATAGCCTTTACAAGTGGCTCGTTCCATTTTGGCTATCGCGCTATTCCACTGGGTAGGGTAGAAGCATTATCCAACCTTCAGATATTCGAGCGCCAGGGAGACCGGTTACTGGAATACACGCCCTCTCGCAGTGAAAGGGAATACACCTTCAAAACATACCAGGAGGACGGCAACCAGGTTATCTACTGGTATTTTCCTTACACTAACAATACCACGCATACCTACGTGGTCCGTTATGTGGTTAAAGGTGGATTGCGAATCTACGATGGCGGCGACCAGGTGTGGTGGAAAGCCGTCCCCCCCGACCGCAACTTTCCTGTCCATAATGCCCAGGTAAAGGTAACACTACCGGCCACGTTTAACGCCGACCAGTTGGTCTACCAGACTTATGGCGCAACAGCAACGGCGTATGCACCCAATGGCGCAACAGTTATTTTTAATGCGGCAAACATCGGCAGTGGCGACGAATTAGAAGTTAGAGTACAATTTCCACACGGCGTTGTCCAGGCTGCTCCGCCCGCATGGCAGGCAAAAGATGATGCCTTGCGCGCCGCAAAAGAGAAATACGGCCCCATTATGGATGTGGGGTTATTGTTTTTGGGACTGGTGATTTTGTTTGGCGGGCCGCTTGGAATTTATGCGCTGTGGTACTTGCGCGGCAAAGACGCCCCTGCCGGAATCGTGGCCGATTACATCTCTGAACCGCCCGACACCCTTCCCCCTGGCGTTGTTGGCACGCTGGTTGACGAGCAGGCAGATATGCAAGATATTCTCGCCACACTGGTTGATTTGGCTCGACGAGGGGCGCTGAATATTGAAGAGAAAAATGAGGCCGGGTTTTTAGGGATTGGGTCGGGACGCGATTTCGTTTTCCACCTGAAGGATGCGAGCATTGCTTCCAAACCTTACGAGAAACGTTTGTTGCAAAAAATTTTTGGCTCGAAAACAGAAAAACGACTGTCGTCTTTGAAGCAAAAATTCTATACCGTTGTCCCAGAACTGCAGAAGCAATTGTACGACGATGTTGTGAAGACCGGGCTTTTCCCCACCAACCCGCAAACTACCCGTCGTATTTATATGGGGTTGGGTGTGGCAAGCTTAATTTTAAGCGGCGTAATTGGGTTTGGACTAATTGTGTTAACCCAAGCGTATTCCAGTTTGGCAATTTGCCCCACTGTGTCAATGATAATTACATCTATTTCCTTACTTGTCATGGGTCGACATATGCCGCGCAAAACAAAAAAAGGGACAGAAGAAGCGGCAAGGTGGTTGGCTTTTAAGCGCTATTTGAAAAATATTGAAAAATATGGAAACTTAGAAGAAGCCAAATCGCAATTTGATAAGTATTTGCCCTATGCCATTGCGTTTGGCATTGAAAAAAATTATATGCGCCAGTTTGCCCGTGTTGATGCACCTGCTCCTGCCTGGTACGGTCCGGTATTTGTGGGGGAACCTTATTATCCCTATGGACGCACAACCACGTCTACCACAAGGGAAGGCGCGCCGGGTCCCCTGGCCGGCGACAGGCGTGGCGCACCCACTCTGAGCCAAATGAGTCAGGGTATGAGCACCTCACTGGCTTCAATGTCCGCCGGGCTAAGCTCAATGCTCAGTAGCGCCAGCCGAACCTTCACCAGCGCACCGTCCAGCAGTTCCGGCGGGGGCGGCTTTAGCGGGGGCGGGTTCAGCGGTGGCGGTGGCGGAGGGGGCGGCAGCGCCGGGTTCGGCTAATCTATTCAAATAACGAATATCCAATGGACACAGGTGAGCCATGACGAATGAGGCATTTCATCACTTTGAATGTGATAATTGGCCGATTGCTAACGCTAATCGTTGAAAGCGGGTTGAACCGTTGAACGTCAGAACTAGAAACAGGAGATTGCATGTTCGGTAGTGGGAGAACCGTAGGTATTATTATAATTTTGGGGGGAATACTGCTTGCGTGCGCAGGGTCGGCGGCAACAGTGGCATCGGTGCAATTCAACCCCAACGGTACAGCGGGGGGGATGGTACTGGGGGTGGTGCTGTCGCTACTGATTTCCGCACCAATTGTAGGAGTAGGCACGTTTCTGTTTTGGCGCGGTAGAAAAGAACTGGCAGAACTCTCTCAAATCAAGAAACAAAAAACCATCCTCAACATGGTTAAAACACAGGGGCAGGTAGATATTCAAGAGGTGGTGCTAGAACTTCACTCCACCACCGAAGAGATAAAACAGCTAATCTATGACCTGGTGGGCAAGGGATTATTCCATGGATACATTAATTGGGATGATGGAATTTTGTATTCACGGCAAGCGTCGGCGCTACAAGGGATGACCACGTGCCCTAATTGCGGGGGAGAACAAGAATTTGTGGGTAAAGGGATCGTTCAGTGTCGGTATTGTGGCGCTCAAATTTTTTTATAACATTGAAAGGGGAAATGTATGGATTTTAGACAAACTGTTGAAGATGCAATGGGCGGCTTTGAAACCCTTGTTAAGAAAATTCCGGGTTACAGTGGTTACAAAGAAAAAGAACAGCGCCGAGAAGCCGACGCCCTGTTGCGGGAACATTTGGCACGTGAATTTGAAGCCCAGTGGACCAGAATGAACGATCTAAAAACGCAAATGTTGATTGGCCCGGCAATGGCACAACTCGATGATATGGGTCGCGCCAGTCGCAAGTTGCAAACTCTGATTGATAAAATAAAAGCAGCGGCGCAAGGGTATGCCGGTTTTTTTGATGCGGTTAAGGTTAAGGAAGAACAACTCAATGCGCTGTATAATTTTGATAATCAAATGCTAGACAACGTCGGTAGCGTTGCGCAGAAAATTGACGCTATTCAAACCGCGCTAGACAATCAAGAAGATGTGTCTGCCCCGGTCAGAGACCTGGATAAACTGATTAGTGAAATGATTACCACATTTAACAAGCGCAATGACGCCATATTAGATGTGATAATAGTATAGATAGTTGAGCCAAAAACTAGAAACAAGGGGGCAACATGCCAAAAGTATTTGACATTGTGGAATATCCAAATGAAATGCGGAACCGCCTGGTACAGCGGTTTCCAGAGAGCGGCGCGGGACACTTTAAAGTTGGGTCTCAGGTAATTGTCAGAACCGGCCAGACAGCGGTATTCTTTCGAGATGGGAAAGCATTGGATGTGTTCCGGCCAGGGCGGCATACGATAACCACAGCCAATGTTCCATTGCTAACCGATTTATTGGGGCGAGCGGCATTTGGAGGGGGCAACCCCTTCACCGCTGAAGTCTATTTTGTCAGCACGCGCGAACTGACCTCACAGGGATGGGGAACCCGGCAGCCCATTGCGATGCAAACACCGGGGCAGGGGTTGGGATGGTTGCTATTGGGCGCGCACGGAACCTTTGGGGTGCAAGTCGCTGATCCCCAAACATTTGTAGGTCGTTTTGTGGGGGCGCAAGGTTCCTTCGATATGCGTACTTTTAAAGAACGGTTAGTGAACGCCATTGTTCAATCTGCCACCGACTGGTTCTCTGAGGTGAACCCTGGCTCATTGATGAAGGCGCAAAGCCTGCTGGATGAAATGGCCGCCGCCATAGAAGCCAAAGCTCAGGATCAATTCGATGCGCTGGGACTGACGCTGAAAAACATTACCATCGGTGGGTTAAGCCCGCTAGAAACATCTGCCGAAAAGCTCAAAACGATGGGCCTGCTGAATACTCAAACCTATATGCAACTCAAAGCCCTGGAAACTATCGAAAAATCATCGCAGGGTGGGGGAGGCGGTGGATTAACCGGCGCGGGCGTGGGATTGGGCGCCGGAATGGGAATGGGTGCCGGAATGTCACAGATGATGGCGGGTATTATGGGAACCCAGCAACAGCCTCAGCAACAACAGCAGCAGACCACTACCCCCAAAGCTGTGCCAGATATTATGACTACCACCGAAGCGGCTGAATATTTAAAGGTGGCTGTAGAAGATATTATCACTATGATCCAGGCCGGTGATCTAAAAGCCAAAAAAATAGGGTCGCAATATCGTATTAGCAAAAAAGCAATTGATGATTATCTGAATAGCTAATGACCATGCAACACCTGTACAGGAGACAGCAGTGTGCTGTCTCCTTTTTTTTGATTAGAATCTATCTTTGGCGTACACTGTTAAGCAAATAACCTGACCCTAATTTTTTGGAGAAAATCAATGACTCTGAATGTTGAGAAATATTTGGATAAAATTCTTTTAACGGAAAACCAATTGCAAGTCCGCATCGCCGAACTGGGGACTCAAATATCACAGGATTATGCAGACAAAAACTTGTTGCTTTTGTGTGTATTGAAGGGTGGTGTGCTTTTCCTCACCGACCTGATGCGGCATATTACCATTCCTCACGAAATTGATTTTATGGCCGTGTCCAGTTATGGAAAGGGCGTGCGAGAAACCACAGGCGTGGTGAGAATTGTAAAGGATTTGGAAGGCCCCATTGAGAACAAGCATATCTTGATTGTGGAAGATATTATTGATTCAGGCGTTACGTTAAGCTACCTCATCCAATTGCTAAAACCAAGAAATCCGGCCAGTTTGAAAATCTGCACCTTGTTGAACAAATGGCAGCGCCGAACAACTGACATCCCGGTAGATTATATTGGGTTTGATATTCCCGATGAGTTTGTGTTTGGGTACGGGTTGGATTTAGATGAGCAATATCGAAACTTGCCTTACGTTGGGGTTGTAAAATTAGAGGCGCTTTAATGCAGCTCAGCCCGTATTATTCCAGCATATCCCTTAATACTTGATGAATGGCTGGATTGGCGACCAAAATTTCTTTGGTTTCCAAATTCCACGGCGAGCCAGAGATGTCAGAGACCCGGCCCCCCGCTTCTTCCACCAGCAGTGCACCGCCTACCCAATCCCACGGGGCCAACCGCAGCACCCAATATCCGTCCAGACGACCACAGGCCACGTGTGCCATATTCAACGCCGCCGAACCGCTACGCCGAATCCCTTGCGTGACGGGTAAAACTTTTTGAAAATACGCTAGATTACGTTTCAACAGTGGCCCCCGGGCTGAAGCAAAACCGGTGGCCACCAGCGCACCGGTGATTGTTTTTACGTTAGACACGTGGATGGGGTTGTTGTTTAAGGAGGCCCCTGCGCCTTTTTCTGCTACAAATAGCTCGTTGTGGATGGGGTCATAAATTACACTCAAAATCACTGCACGTTGGTAGAGCAAGCTTACCGTTACACTAAACATTGGGTAGTGGTGTACAAAATTAGTTGTGCCGTCCAACGGGTCGATGAGCCACACATAATCCGAAGCGCCACTCTGCCCGCTTTCCTCCGTCCAAAAGGCGTGGTCAGGGAATTTTGCTTTGATCGCGTTTACAATGGCGCGTTCCGCTTCCACATCTGCTTGTGTCACCAGATCAAATGGGTTGGCTTTTGTCGATACAGTTAGCTTTTTTGTGTAGTATTTTTGTAGAACATTACCGGCCTGGTAAGCTGCGTTGATGGCAGTGTTTTTCATCGTTTGCTCCAATGTGTTGATTTCCGGGTGCAGGTTCATAGTTTCACAGAGTATACTATTTCCTGATTAGATTGCCCATTCTCCATAATTAGTTTGCCAGGGAAAACGTACGATTGTGTATTCTGCGTTATTGGGTATAATTTTTTTATAGCACTCTTTAACATTAGAGGTATCTATTCGGTCTGTTTAATACGGTGAATAGTTGCCATTAGAGATTGGATATGGCTACAAAGAACGCAATAGTTCAGCAACAAACGCCGGGACAGAGTTCCAAAAATAGAACGGGCTATAAACCCCGCAGCTTAAAGCAAGTTCTTCGTGAAGCCGACCAAATGGTTATTCAGGGTGAGCTTGATGAATACTTGCCCGTTCCAACCGGTTTTAACCAAATTGATCGGGTGATTGGCGGCGGTTTGCGGAAAACGGAACTGGTTCTATTAGGGGGGCGACAGGGTATTGGCAAGACAATCTGTGCTTTGCAAATGGCCAGAAACCTTGCCCTGAATGAAGCGACGTATGCGTTTTACATTTCTTTTGAGCACAACGAAATCCACCTGCTGAACCGGAGCATTTGTATGGACAGCATCGACCATACTCACTCGCCAACCGGCAGCGGTGTGCGCTTGAAAGATTTGCACAACATTGT
>CAYPUV010000075.1:0-15735 GCA_964413895.1 uncultured Anaerolineaceae bacterium | reverse complement strand
GTCTCCTCCAGATCAAAACAAAGGTTGCCTGCCAGAATCACTTGTCAAACTGTTTGGACAATAACAGCAGCAAAGATTACAGCAGGTTTAGTAGCTCGTAAGTTTGCTCTGGCGTGTGCCGGCCTTTAACGGAGAGTTTTTTGTAGGGGATAGCGTGCACGTTTGCTTGCACGCATTCAAACGCTTTCTGGCTGAGCAGAATGCGCCCACCGGGTGTATTCTCTTGCATACGCTTGGCCAGATTTACAGCATCGCCGATGGCGGTGTAATCCATGCGAGATTGTGTGCCCACGTTGCCAATAACCGCCTCGCCCACGTGAATACCCACCCCAAAACTTAATTGTAGGGCATAATCGCCCATCATCTTGTGATACTCATTGATGGTGCGCTGCATTTCTATGGCGGCCCGCACGGCGCGCAATGGATGATCGGGTTGCACAAGTGGGGCGTTGAAAATAGCCATCACAGCATCGCCCACAAATTTATCCAGCGTGCCTTCGTATGCCAAAATTGCTTCGGCTGCCATAGAAAGATATTTATTGAGGATGTTGATCAGATCTTCTGGGTCACGATATTCGCTAAAAGTGCTAAACCCTCTGATGTCGGCAAATAAGATGGTAACTTCTTGACGGTATCCACCCAGTTTTAACTCAGCGGGATCGCTGGGTAGTCGATCTACCACAGCGGGGGACACGTACTTGCGAAACAGGTTCTGCACCACTTGTAGACGTTTGTTTTCTGTTAAGTCATTCAAAACAATTGCAATGCCAGTCATCACTTTTTGCGCGTCTTTTATAGGGGTCAGGTCGATGCTGAGATTTACTTTGCCCCGCCCCGGTACTTCTTGTGTGATTTCGTAAGCGTGATAATTTCGCTGAGTTGCCTTCACATCTCTGAGCAAGGCAGGGAGAGGGCTATTTTTAAGATGTTTTAAAATAGAGGTAATGTCCTGGCCTGGTTTCATAGTTGCCGGAAGATTTAAGATGTGTTGGGCGGCCTGATTAAAAATGGTTACGCGTTCTTGCGTGTCAATGGTAATAACGCCGCTCTCAATACTGGAAAAAATATTGTCCATTAAGCTGTTTATTTTGGTAATTTCTTGCAGATTGTGGCGCAAGTCTTCAAATAAGCGTGCGTTTTCCAACGCGATGGCTGTCTGCTCGGCGATGGTCGTGAACAACTCAATATCTTGCATCGCGTAGTCTCTACCGGTAGTGAAAGGCCCCAGCGCCAGTATCCCCACCAATGCACCATTGCGCTGAATAGGGAAATATTGTTCAAAGGCCATCGCTTTGAGCGCTTGAACGACGGCAGGGTCAGCCTGATGATACTCTGGCACCAGGTCTAATGTGTATTGCGAAATGGAATACCCCTCGTTAACCAGTTGTTGGGTGATAAGGGTATTTTTTTGCAAGTTAATTTGGTCGGGCAGGTCGCCGTGCAAGTTGGAAAGAATATTAAAATGATACTGATTGATGTCTTCATCGCGCAGTAAAAAAAATGCCCCGCGATCAATTTGCAGATTTATCGCAATGAACGTTAGTGAGACAGATACTAAATCTTGCAGTAAAAGAATATTGTTGGTGGCATGAATGTATGATTTAATAATATTCGGGTAGTTATACTGGTATTTGAATAAAATGCGCTGAATAAGACTTTGTGTTATTTGTCGTAGAATTGGGTAAAGAATTATGAGCACGACTGTGGCACTGAGTGCTATTGTTATTGGAGAATAGCCGGCGTTGTTGAGGTAAAGCTCGAAAATGTAAATGACTTCAAAATATAATGCCACAGTGACCAGTGTGGTTATGATCCAGGCTAGCAATTCTTTGGAGCCTGCTTTTAAGTCAGGCAAATAGCGGTTGAGTTTGATGTAGGTTAAAATGAGCGCTCCCAGCCAATGGATAACCAATCCGATTTCCTGTAGCAAGGGCTGCAAACTAAGATACAGTCCTGTGCCACCGACAATAAAAAACAGCGACATTTGCAGCAATTGGGCGCGATTTCTATGGCGTGGGCTGTGCATTCTCTTTTGCGCATAAACGGTTAGCCAAATGGCGTACCCCAATAAAAACGTTATGGTCGCAACGGCAATCCAAAAAACAATTGTTGGCCGATCTAAGTAACGATCAGTGAATGGAATTGGAATTTGAGGAAGGGTGTAATTGCCAAAATCCAACGTGGTCATCAGGCCCAGTGCTACGCCGGCAAAGAGGATCTTCCCCCAGGTGGACCGTGTCGATTGCAGAAACTCATGGGTGAACAACCATGTAAACAACGCGACCAAAATTAGGGGGTACAAAAAAATAAAGGGGTGGGGCCTCCCCGAAACTTGTCCAACTACGGGACTTTCTTGAAGCAGAATCACCAGGTTCCAGGCCAGGGCAGCCGTTAAATACCCAACTATAGCGTACCACAGCCATCTTTGGGCATTCCTTTTGAATAGAAGATACCCTAGAAGTGACAAATGAGCTAAGGCAACTGTGGTTGCTACAATGGCCTGTGCTGATAAAACTATCAATGTGATTGACCTCAATTTTGAATGTAATTAGTTTTGGGCAGCGGGGGGCAACAACGCAAGTAACTCTGTTAACCGCGAAATGGTCGTTACACCATCTGGGATGGTGGTAGTGCCATTGGGATTAATTAATACAGGGTGAATGCCAGTATTCAACGCGCCTTCGATATCGGTGTTTAGATTGTCGCCCACAAAAATAGCTTCTCGTGGTTCAATATTCCCTGCTTGTTGCAATGCCAGTTCAAAAATGCGAACATCTGGTTTGTGAAACCCTACGTCTTCGGAGATGAGGCAAAAATCAACGGCCTGCGCCAGGCTGTATTGTTTTATCTTGGCCCACTGCATTGTTGTGAGCCCATTGGTAACAATGCCGGTAATAAAGTGCGGACGCAATGCTTGCAACACGGTGGTTGTGTCATCAAATGGAATTGCTTCTGTCAACACTAGTTTTTTAAAGGCAGCGACCATCTTTGGGGCAAGCGAGATGTCTTTTTCCAGTGTGCGGAGGGTGTTGACGTAACTATAAAGCTGTACCGTGTCGCCGTCAATCACGCCATCAATCATCATATTCCACATATCGATGTTTTTGGGCCAGAAGACGTTGTAGAACTCGTCGCACGTAATTGGCGCCAGGTCGTTGGCAAATTGCGCAAACAAGGCAGCAGTGATCTGGTGATATTGCCAGGTGTGTTTTATGAGTGTGCCATCCATATCGAAGAGCACGGCTTTTATGTTGCTGAAGTATATCATAGGTTAAGCAATTCCACAGTGAGAATTTTGTCCAGGCGGAAGGTTCGTTGGCCGTGGCGCAAGTGGCAAAAGGCAACCAGATACCCTCCAGAATAGGTAAGCGGCTCAATGACGCGCTCGGTGACGTTGCCCTGCCCATCTTGATATTGAATTTGCAGTTTTCGGTGCTCATCCAGTGCAATTTGAATAGGGTGCGTTGGTTCAAGATCAGGCATGGTGGCGCGAGGAGGCCACACAACGCCGCCCTGCATCCGCAGCCAGTCGCTGACCAGAGGGCGGTTATTGCGGATTAAATCACCGGAAAAGCGACGAAATACGCTGAAAGTTGTTAGCACGTCACCCATTGCTCGGTGCGCATTAGGCGTGCGAATGTTCAGCTTGCGGGCGATGTTGCCCAGGCTGTTGCTATGAAAATAATACTGTCGACGGGCAAGCATGAGTGTATCTAAAACTGGGCCAGAGGCAAACGTGGCACGGGCAATTTTGTATTCCGTCTCCAAAAAACCCAGGTCGAATGGGGCATTGTGCGCTACAAGTATCGTCTCGTGCAGCAGAGGTTGCAGTTTGGGCAGTACTTCGGCGAAGGTGGGTGCGTTGGCAACCATAGTAGGTGTGATACCATTGACCGCCATTGCCTCGGGGTCCAACGAACGCTGCGGATTGAGCAGGGAAGAAAACTGCTCAACTTTCTCCAGCCCCATGGTACGTAATACGGCAATCTCCACCAGCCGATGCCCCAATTCCGGGCGCAAGCCGGTGGTTTCGGTATCAATAAAAGCCAGCGGAGCTTGATGCAGTGGTAAATTCAATAAAGACAATTGTTCCCTCTTTGATCCGTTTGGTGGCCAGGTAGATGCAAAAAACGACCACCCGGCAGGATGGTCGTTTTGTTAATGTGGCGGGGAGACAGGGATTCGAACCCTGGGTGGAGCTTTAAGACCCCACAACCGCTTAGCAGGCGGCCCCAATCAACCACTCTGGCATCTCCCCAAATCAATTATCAATTAAAAATTAGCAATGATTAACAAACAACAATGACAGGCAATTGAGCATGGAACTGGCATTTGTTAATTACCTGTTGCTAATTATTACAGCGGAGGGAGAGGGATTCGAACCCCCGGAAGCCCTTACGAACTTCTGCGGTTTTCAAGACCGCCGCAATCAACCACTCTGCCATCCCTCCGGACGGTAAGTCCCTTAGGCGGCAATATTTTAGCAGAGGGCAACGATTTAGTCAATTGTCACTGGCCATTTGTCATCTTTTCAGGGGACGCTCGTCGGTCTCTACGTAACATGGAATATACTACATTTTGACAACTGCTTCATCCCCACATATAATTCCCCTCATAAATACATACCTTCGGGGCAGGGTGAGTTTTCGGTAGGAAAACAATTCCCGACCGGCGGTGATGGGGAATTCCCCTCAGCCCGCGAGCTTGCTTCGGCGAGCAGGATTCGGTGAAATTCCGAGGCCGACGGTACAGTCCGGAGAGGAGAAGGGTCATAATTAACCGGCGCTATCGTTTTGTAAAAGGTGTTTCCTGAACAAGGGTGGTGTTGGCGGTTGTTGTGTGCATTGTTGGCGCAGAATTTGTGGTTGTCTGTGTAAGCCCCGAAAGTGAAATATTAACTTTCGGGGCTTTTATGGTAGAAACAACGCACATAATATTGCTGCGCGTGTTACGTAATGCTGCTTGCGTGCTGTTTTCGCGTAGCGCCAAAAGTGTTTTTGCCCCGAACCTTATTGCGTTCGGGGTTTCTATTTTGTGGGGTTTTTATGATGCAAGAACTTGTGCAGGTAGCTCAAAAATCACGGGTGGGGGGAAACCGGGTGGGGAAGCTGGCGTTGAGGCAGCAGCAACGACAGTATATTAATGTGCTGTTGGTCCCGGTAGTGGTGGGTACATTTCTTCTGTTGTGGCAGGGAATAGTGTGGATTGGGGCTTATCCCCAGTTTATCTTACCGGCCCCCGCCGACGTGGCGGCATCGTTTGGCCGTGTGTGGCTGGATGGTACACTTTGGAGACACGCTCAGATTACCCTCGCTGAAATATTTTCCGGCCTGGCTCTGGGCGTAGCAACGGCAACTGTATTGGGGTATGCCCTGGCGAAAAACCAATGGTTGGAACGGCTACTTGCGCCGTACATTGTCGCGTCGCAGTCGGTGCCTGTGGTTGCCGTTGCGCCGCTGCTAATTATTTGGTTCGGTGCCGGGTATTTGAGCAAAATGCTCATTGTAACCTTGATTGTCTTTTTCCCGATGTTGGTTAATACTGTGGTGGGCATCCGCTCTGTGGACCCCAATTTGCAAGAGTTGTTGCGCTCACTAAATGCCAATCGCTGGCAGATGTTTGCTCTGCTCGAGGTTCCTGCTGCATTGCCGGTTTTACTGGGAGGCCTGAAGGTGAGCGTCACGCTCTCGGTGATTGGCGCGGTGGTGGGTGAATTTGTCGGTGCGGAACAGGGACTTGGTTTCCTCATTAACCAGGCACGGGGACTGTTTAACACCCCGCTTGTTTTTGTGGCGATTTTCTCGCTGGTTGCCATTGCCCTGGCGTTGTATGGTCTCGTATCGGCAATTGAAGCGTGGGCGCTTCGCTGGCGTGCTTGATGTAAGGTTTGGTCCGTAGTACGCAAACTATGAATGTGTTGTTGCGTGCTACGCACCACGCACTACACTATTTTATTCACGAAAGGAAAAACATTCATGCGAAAAATTACCGCTCTCTCAGTGATTGTTCTTATCTTTTTGTTGGCCGCTTGTGGCCCACAACCGGCTCCTGCCACGGATGATCCTGGCCCCAATGAGCTAACGCACATTGATCTCGGCGTCGGCTTTATCCCCAATGTGCAATTTGCCCCTTTTTACGTGGCGCAGGCCAAAGGCTTTTATGCCGCAGAAGGACTGGATGTGTCGCTGGAATACGGGTTTGAAAACGATTTTGTCGCGCTCACGGCACAGGGGGAACGCCAATTTGCCATTGCCAGCGGCGACCAGGTTATTCTGGCGCGCTCACAAGGATTGCCCATTGTGTACGTAATGAAGTGGTACAATCGCTATCCGGTGGGAGTGGCGGCGCTGGCCAACAGCGGTATCAGTAGCCCAAAAGATTTGAATGGCCACACGGTTGGCATTCCCGGCTTATTTGGCGCCAGTTATGTGGCCTGGAAAGGGTTGGTTTATGCAGCCGGCGTTGATGAAGCCAGCATTGATCTGCAAGAAATTGGCTTCACCCAGGCAGAAGCACTCAACCAGGGCAAAGTTGACGCAGCCGTTGTTTACATTGCCAACGAACCGGTTCAACTTACACAAGCTGGCGAGGCGGTCAACGTTATTCAAGTGTCTGATTATCTGAATCTGGTTTCAAATGGCATTGTGACCAACGAGAAACTCATCAAAGAGAATCCTGACCTGGTGCGCCGGATGGTGCGTGCATCACTAAAGGGGGTGGCCTACACAATCGATCACCCTGAAGAAGCCTTTGAAATTACCCGCACGTTCATCCCCGACATGACCGACGACGATGCCCCCACTCAGCGCAAGGTACTGGATGCCTCCATCGAGTTGTGGCGCACTGATGCGCCAGGGATAACTGGGCCGCAAAACTGGGCAGATTCGGTTGAATTTATGCGTCAGAGCGGGTTGATTGAGACAGATGTGAATGCGGAAGCGATGTATTCAAATCAATTTGTGGAAAAATAACGAATAACCAATGGTAAATAACAACACCGCCATTTTGCGGGCTGAGCATCTTTACAAACATTATGTTGGTCGGCAGGGAACCCTGCCGGCGGTGGAAGATATTTCATTTGACGTGCAACAAGGAGAGTTTTTGTGCGTGGTAGGCCCCTCTGGCTGCGGGAAAACAACCCTGTTGCGGTTGCTTTCCGGGTTGCTCATGCCCGATCGGGGGCAGGTATTTTTGCACGGCAAGTTGCTCCAGGACCCTTGTCCACAAATTGGACTGGTGTTTCAAACCGCCAATTTAATGCCCTGGCGGACCATCTATGAAAATGTGCGCCTGCCTCTGCAGATTGCCCACACCCCTGTGGCGGAAGCCACGGCACGGGTTGAAGAAGCGCTGCAACTGGTGGGCTTGGCCGACTTTGCTCGCAGCTACCCTCGCGAACTGTCCGGGGGAATGCAGCAACGGGTGTCTATCGCCCGTGCACTGGTCCACAAACCGGAAGTTTTACTGCTTGATGAGCCGTTCGGTGCGCTGGATGCCCTCACCCGCGAGAATCTGAATCAGCAACTGATGCATTTGTGGACGGCCACAGGGACAACGGTGGTGATGGTAACGCACAACATCCGCGAGGCGGTCTTTTTGGCCGATCGCGTGCTGGTGCTCAGTCAACGTCCGGGACGGGTAACGGCTGTAGCGCCGATCTGTTTTCCCCGCCCGCGTGACCTTTCTTTGCTTTACGACAGTGATTTTATTGACGTGGCCTATCGCGTGCGGCAGGCCATTCGGTGAATGTGGCGCTCTCTCTTTTTCCCTGGCAGAGGGGGGATTACTCTTCTAAAATTGCACTCAACATCACCCGTGTTTCCTCCCGCAGATTAAGCCTATCTTCCGGCGGTGGACCAACGCAGGCGGGGCACCCACGTTGACAGGAACAGCCGCGCGCCAGCTCAAGCGCCGCGGCCAACAATTCATCGTGCAGGTCAAATAACTGGTCGGCAAAACCAAGCCCCCATGGAATGGTATCGTACAGCGTAATAGTGGGGCGCGTATCGGCGCTGGGGATGCTCTCAAATGTCACGCCGATGTCGCGTGGGTCGCACATCAAAAACAAGGGGGCCAAATTGTGCAGGGCGTGCGCCAGTCCGCCCCAGGCGTTTGCCGTGCGTACAACGGTCTCTGCCCGGCGATGACACGACGGGCAGAGGGTCATTAAGTTGTTCAATGCGTGCGCCTGCGGATACACCGTGCGCGGGTCAACACCGTTGTGTGTGGCCTCTTCCAAAAACAATCGTAAGGGGCGAATATGATGCACATCGTGCTGACGGTTGGGGCTTTCTGGTGCGCCACACCGCCGACACCGAAAGCCGTCTCTGGTGCGAGCGGCGTTTCGCTGGCGCTGCCACAGGTCGGCGGGGCCGTAATCTGGCGGGTCACGATGCCACACACCGGCAGCGCGCAGCGTCTCCAGCACGCCGTCGGGCAAGGTCAACCAATAGGCAGTTGTTTCAAACGATTGCGGCGGCAAGTTTACCTCGTTAAAGCCCAACGTTTCGTGCGTGTAGCGCCGCACCTGTTTGTAGCCGGTTACGTGGGTGGAAACATCCACCATCCCGCGTGCACGTTCCAGCGGCGGTGCAGAGTCGTGTTCTTCCGTTTTCAACACCTCAATTTCGGTGGAAACGTGCGGTTGGGTGTAGTATCCCACCTCTACCGGCACGGCTTCTGCCCGTCCCCCTTCCAGATCGAGCGCGGTAATCTGAAAACTTTCCCCTTCGTGTAAATAGATTGCGCCAGGGTGAACCAGCATTGGTGCGCTGGCGGCATCAACTTCACCGATAGTGTTGACTGCGCCCTGAGCCTGGTTAACGGTGATTGCAACAGTGTGCATGCCTGCAGCGCGCAAACTGACCGTTTCGGCGGGATAATTTGCGCCCATCCAGTGGTATCGTCCCCCCGATTCTCGCAGTTGCCCTTCCTGCACCAAATGCTCAAGTATTTCGGTGGGGTTGGGAAACAACCCAAAAGGCTCATCGGTCTGGAAGGGAAGCTCGTACGCGGCACACTGGATGTGACTGAGCACAATCATCAGGTTGTCGGGGTCGATGCGAGCGTGTTCAGGACTGCGGTCGAAAAAATAGTACGGATGAGCCATCAAAAATTGGTCAAGAGGGGCCTGGCTGGCAACCAACATTGCTACACTTTCACCCTGTCGCCGTCCGGCGCGGCCAAACTGTTGCCAGGTGCTGGCGATGGTGCCGGGGTAGCCTGCCAGCACTGTTGCGCTCACCCCGCCGATGTCTACACCCAGTTCCAGGGCGTTGGTGGCAACCACCCCCTGCACCGCGCCGTCGCGCAATCCGGCTTCAATTTCACGGCGAGCGGTGGGCAAGTAGCCGCCACGATAGCCGCGCACACTGGTGGTGGACCATCCACGTTCGGCGGCAAAATCGCGCAGGTAGGTTAATAGCACTTCCACCGTTAATCGGCTGCGTGCAAAAACGGCCGTCTGCGCATTCTCCGCCAGCAATTGCCGGGCGATGTCGTTGGTGGTGACAACCACGCCGCGCCGCAGCGCAAGTTTTTCATCAATGACCGGCGGGTTAAAAAAAATGATGTGCTTTTTTCCGCGTGGTGAGCCATCATGTGCTACCACGTGCAGGCGATGGGGTTCTGACAGGTCAAGCAGCGTCAGCGCGTGTTCGTGCGGGTTGGCAATGGTTGCTGATGCCCCGATGAATTGAGGGTTGGCCCCGTAAAAAGCGCAGATGCGGCGCAGACGGCGCAGCACGTTGGCAACGTGGCTGCCGAATACACCGCGATAAGTGTGCAGCTCGTCAATCACCACATAGCGCAGGGTAGCAAAAAATTTTCGCCAGCGCGGGTGGTGAGGCAGAATGCCGCTGTGGAGCATATCTGGGTTGGTAATAATCAACCGGCTGCTCTGGCGGATTTTCTTCCGTACCGCTTGGGGCGTGTCACCGTCGTAGGTGGCGGCGCGGGGTGCATTCGAGATGGCCGCTTCGGCAAGGTGGTTGAAGGCCACAAGCTGGTCTTGGGCCAGTGCTTTGGTGGGGAAAATGTATAACGCCCGGTCGGCAGGGGTGTTTAGCAAAGTGTGCAGGACCGGCGCATTGTAGCCCAGCGTTTTGCCGCTGGCGGTTCCGGTGACCATTACCACATGTTTGCCGTGCAAGACGGCGTCCATAGCTTCGGCCTGATGGCTGTACGGGCGTTCAATGCCTTGCCGACGAGCCGCGGCCACGACACGCTCATTCAGCAGGGCAGGCCAGTCGGCATAGGTCGGCGGCACAGCGGGGAGCGTGCGCCACACCGTCACATTGTCCATAAAACGGGGGTCGGTTTGCCAGCGCGCCAGCAATTGTGAAAAAGAGGTTGAATAAACCATTGGCGTGTATTTGAGGGGCACAGAGTTGAAACCGTTCTGTCAGGTTTTCGCTCTGGACAATTGAGAGATTACGACGAAACCATAGTTTTTTGCGCGATTTGCAGCAACTGTTTCGCCAATTTCATTAAATTAGAGGGTGAGAGGTCTTCAATAGTATTGTAAATTTGGTCTCCCGTTTCAACCAGCTCCAGAAGAGATTTGATTTGCTGGCGAGCGTACGTGCTTTCTGGTGAAAAATCAGTCTCCAGGGTTGTTAAAATTTCTTGCAAGGCTGCAATAGTGGGGTCAATTTCTCGCTTTTTCCGCTCTCGGCTGACTATTTTGAAAAATTGCCAGGGGTCCTTTTCGGTAGTGTAATACTCTCTGCGCTGGCCTTTTACGTGCATTTTCGAGACAAGGCCCCAATTTATTAGTTCTCGCAGGCTCATACTGGCGTTGCCCCGGCTGATTTGAAGCTCATTCATAATATCTTCCGCATTCAGCGGTTTTTCTGAAATGAATAGCAGGGCATGAACCTGGGCCATTGTTTTGTTAATTCCCCAGCGGGTTCCCATTTCGCCCCAGTGGAGGGTAAGCTTATCTTTGGCAGTCTGGAAAGTACTCATAATTGACCTTTTGTTTTTTCAGTAGGTATTGAATGTATTATAAATAAAAAGGCGTGTTTTTGTCAATGAGGGGTTGGTAAGGGGGGGCGTTTCAGTTTTTAGTGCAATTTCAAGCCAGAAATTCGTACATCATGTTTCCGAACGCCTTCAAGAACCGTGTGGTTGTAGTGACAGAGCATTGCTCTGTCACTACATTATTTTGAAACAATGTATGTGTCCCCGAAAATGTCTCTTGGAATTGCATTAGGCAGGTTTAATGATCGCACCCTTCGATATGGCTTTCACTACGTTCAAGCCTACTCAGGATGCTGGATTCGGATATTCGCCTAGGGTAACGGGGTGCGTTTCAGGGTTCTCGTATTACGGTAGCGCAAGTTGAAGCTGGTGCAGCAGTGCGTCTAGCCGAATGAGGTCGGCGTTGAGCAATCGAGCCACCTCACGGCCAGCGTTCACCAGAAATTGCCGCCGAATTTCCGGGGCGCGAAGATTGGCCGCCTGAATCAAACTGGTGGCGATCAACTCATCAACGGGAAGCTGGCTGGCTTTAATGATGAGACGCAAAAAATCTAGCCGTTCGGTGAAGGCAACGATCTCATCGATAGCGCAAATTTGCAACACATTCAGGCTGATGGGCGGTTGTGGCGGGAGATTCTGAACAATCGCCTGTCCGCGCCGATAGCCCACCACCAGCACGCTCACTTCAATGGGTACCAATCGATTTTCACGCTGGTCTTTAATGGCTTCTGTCTCCAGCTCACCGGTGAGGATTAGCTGGCGAACAGCGGGATCATCATTTACGCGCACATCGTAAATCAGGCCAAAGATTTCGGCGTTGGGGCCGGACAGCACTTTTACAAAGTCGCCGAATTGTGGGGTTTGCTCACCCAGCACGCGACAACCTACAGCAAAGTTTGTGGTGCTAGAGCGCAAGACCCAGCCGACGGGGAAAGTGGTTTCAGGGTTCATGGTTTCAGGTTCCTGGGTTCAGGTTTCAAGGTTTACTGCCACAGCGCATTTTTATTCGCCTGTTTTAGCGATACGTTTGCCGGTACACCATTTTTGCGGAGCGAAATTGCCAGCATTGTTTCCAGCGCCTCGCGTTCGGCGGGGGGGATGATGGCCAGTTCATGGGCGCGGGCCAGCACATAAGGATACCCCCCGGTGATGGTGGCTTGTTTTAGTAGAACAGCGTGCAGCACGTTCAATCGTGCGGGGTTTTTTGCAATCCAACCGGGTATTTCTACGCGCACAATGTTGGGCGCGCCGTGTGTGCCGGTATTAAGGTAGAAAAAATGAATCTGGTGTCCGGCTTTGGCGTAGGCAATGTTCGCTTTGGCGCGCTGGTTGAAAATGGCGCTGCGATACCCCGGGGGAAGGTCGTTGAATAATTTGGCGTCGGTCAGCCGCACAAAGGGATTACTGCGCAAGGTTTCTGCGGTGATGTTGTCAGGCTCCAGGCTGGCCAAATGTAATAGCGAGAGTACAAATCCACTGCGAGGCCGGTCAATATAGGCTGCGATGGTGGCGTTATTTTTCTGCAGCGTACTTAAGCGAGCCAGGTATTGTTGCAGGTAAAAATCTTGCTGGTTGGCCGGCAAATCAATAAGACGGAGCGTCAATTGCCCGTCGATGAAAGTGATGAGCGGGTCGTCGGAGGGATAGGCTGGCGCCAGTCGCGCCAGAATGTCTATTTCGGCCACATCGCGTTTAACATTGACCACGCTCGGCGAAATAAGCAGACCCTGGTTTGTGAGCAGGTCTTCTTCTTTGTAAAAAAGCTGTGCTTCGGTGGTGGTGTCTGGCTTTTCGCCAGAGCCGTGCCGGTAGACAATGGCCCCGACGTTAACCAGATAATACAGGGCAATATCGTGCTGGTTAGGGTGAATTTGCGAGCCGTCGCTGGCGATGACGGTAGCGCGAGCAGGCATCGGTGGCGGAGCGTGGTACTCGGCCAGCGGCTCGTTGGCGGGAGCGGCCCCCAACCAGCTAAACCGGACGCTTTGCTGCACCTTTTCGGCGTGAGTTACAGCGGCATTAAGGTTGGCAAAGGCGGTAGAATGGGTGTGCAGCAATTCTTTCGCCTGCGCCAGCAAAGGGGCTTCGATTTTGGTGCGCTGAGCCAGGTTTTGCCCCATTGCCTGTAATTGTGGGGCAACCTGGCTAAATTCAAGGGTCATATCAATAAGTTTCGGGCTTTAGTTTTTAGTAGTCGGCTAATTGCCAATTTATGATCCATTTTGGTTATCCTGCGCCAAAAAGCCGGAAAATCCATTCAAGCAGGCGTTCCCAAAAACTCTGCCGGCGCGGCGAAGCGGGGAACCCTTGCCCGGAATAATCAAGCAGTTGCGGGCGTGGCTGGTTGGTCTCGTCGTAGTTAATCCGCGCGTAGGGCAGTCGCCGCGAAGCGGTAAAGTGTTCGGGGTGGTTGAATAAGTCTAACCACATTTTTTGCGTGGCATCGTTCATGTCTTCATTCCACAGCCACGCGCCCGTGTTGATATAATAGCCCTGCTCACCGATTTTTTCAAAAGCTACTTTGTGTGTGTGTCCAAACAAAACAACGTTTGCATGGCCTCGCTCAATCAAATCTGCTGCGGTCTGGTACAGTACGGTGCGCACCGCTTCTTGCTCAGCCTGAGCCAGCAGCAAAGGATCATCGCTAATCCTGGCAACATCAAATGCTTGAGCGCCGTCGGTGACCCCAGCGGGGCGCAAAAGTTGGTACACCTGCCGATGAAACGCCTGTCGAAATTCGGCGTTGGCGGCATATTGGCGGGCCATTTCCTGGCGCTGAACTTCGTTTTCTAAACTGGCCATAAAACTGTTTGCTTCGTCTGTTTCCCCAACGGCAAAACTGCCCAATATCAGCCCCGGACTGTGCATTAAAAAGCCAAGCAGTAATTGTGCCGCCAGTTCAAAATCCCATTTTAATGCAAACCAGATCAGGCTGGTGAAGGGTTTTACGTTGTCAATCCACCAGGCTTCCCGTTCCGCCAGGTTAAAATAGTTTATCACAAATTCGGAACCGGGGGGATAGTAGAGTTGGCCAGGGCGATTGGGGTCAATGGGGTTTTGAAAGTCTGGAAAGCGGTTGACTTTTTCGGTGCGCTGGTTGCCGTGCTCCACATAAATTTGCTCTCGATTGATGGATTCTGTGGCAAAGGTCAGGCAAGATGCGCGTCGACCTTTGGCTCCCATGGCTTCGCGCAATCGTGTTTGTACCTGAGGCCAGTACAGATTAGCGTCATGGTTCCCGTTGAGGACGGTGACGCGGCGAACCGGGGAGTCTGCATAGATAAAATCGGCCAGGGCGGTGAAGATTTGCGGGTGATTGGCAATGATAATTTCCAGTCGCTTCAAGGTGGCTTCCGGGGAAGAGTTGTGGTATGCAGCAGGAGGATATGTGGCCAGGGGGTCGAAGGTGTCTACGGCAGGGACTTGCAAAAACTCAAACCAATCTCCATTGATGATGAGTTCAACTTCTTTTTGTGTTTGTTTGCTTTCGGCGGCGATGTCTGCCAGCAGGTGTGCAAATTCCGCGTCGGCATTGAAGTCATCCAGGGGGTTGGGTGCGGCAAAGTCGCCGGGGCCGATGTGCAAATCTGATACCACAATTTTAAATTTTCCTGCCACCAGAACCTCCATTGAAATTTATGGGTTTGACACACATTCTTGTGCTGGCTACAATCTTCTACAACGTTTGTAATAATTGAGGATATTGGTAATGGGAACCATAGTTCCAACAAGCACTGATGAGATGATTGATGTTTTGGAAAATTTCATTCTAAAAATGACCTGGGATGAATATCGCCGGTTTGCGCGTGAGTTAAGTAGCCACGATCTTACCTATCCTCAATTTCACACGCTGGTGGCCATCCACAGGAACAATTCTCAATGCACAATGGGTGTGCTGGCCGATGAAACGAACCAGGTTTCGGCGACGGTCACCGGCATTATTGATCGGCTGGTAGAACGCGGTTTGGTAGAACGTTGGCGCCACCCGGATGACCGGCGTCAGGTTTTGGTGCATCTCACCGATGCTGGAAGAGCCAAGTTAAATGATGTCGTCCAACTTCGGCGGCACTATATGGCCGATGTGCTGGACAAGCTTGATGAGCAAACGCGCAATCAGTTGGCCCTTTCTTTGCAGCAATATATGCACGCTTTAGAGACACTGCAATATAACCCATGATAAAAAAGACGCTGGTTTTGTACGGCAGTACCCGCTACAATCCATTTGTAACGCTAATTCGAGATGTTTTGCGTCGCTACAATGTTCCCTACCGGGAAATTGACGTTGACGCCAGTGCGAGCATAGCTGCGCGGCTGAAAACCTGGATCGGCGAAGTTAGCGTGCCGACTCTGCTTATTGCGGAACCTGGTAAGGATGAACCATTTGAACCACCCACGCCATTTGTAAGCGGTCAATCGGTACGCGGCGTTGACCGGGGGTCAATTATCACTGCTCCCAACAATCGCCAATTGGAAGACTGGCTGCACAAGCATAACTTTCTTGCAAAACCGTACCAGCGATAATCAATGCACAATGCGCAAAGATGTTTTTGGGGATGGGTGCTGTTGACATCGCCAGAATTTATTCACTCACCTTACGCAGACGAGAATTTGACAAAACCGGAACTATCAGATTTGTTGTCAAACGTCTAAAATTTTGGATGTTCCCCATCCCCCCTGTATCCCCTTCCCTATGGGAAGGGGGCAAAATCACGATTGTCGGTATTTTGAATTTGTCAAATTTTAAACTGCGTA
>CAYPUV010000074.1:0-16167 GCA_964413895.1 uncultured Anaerolineaceae bacterium | reverse complement strand
ATTATGGCCTCTGAAAACTGCTGTGACACGTTGAACACGGTTGCGTGGTTGGTTCAAACGTGGGGTGCGTGGACGGGAGTGCTGTGTCGCCTGAATCAGATGTTGTCGCGGGGGGGGTGGCCGGGGGGATGGGGGTGGTCGTGGTTGACAATTGGGTATTCAGCGCACTGACAGTGAACGTCGGATTAATGGGGACGCGCGTTGGCCGGATAGGCGTGGGGGGGCGCTTGCCCGATGAGCGGGTAGCGGTAACATATTGCAGATAAGCAGGCGTAACGGTGGCAGATGGCGTGACCGTACTGTTCTGGGGTGAAAAGATTTCCCATGCAGGTCGTTGCGCATCGCTGTTTATCAGTGCATAGGCTAGCACAACGATGGCTACCAGCGCAAGAACAATCATCACTGAAACTGCTACAATGGCCCATCGCAGTACACGCGGCTGATCAAAAATCCACACGGGGGAAAACTCCTTGCAATTTCGTTTTTACTTTTTGTGACAATCTTCGCACACGCCGCGATTATCAATGCGCAGCAAGGCACTGTCGTTGGTGGGGGCAACCGTGGCCTGCCCGGTCATTGAAACGTTGCTGCCGTGAGCGTAGTGACATGTCACGCAAAAAACCTGGTCATTGCCGTTTTTGCCGTCGCCGGCGGGGTCTTCCAGTGGAAGATTGGTGGTCAGCGCCCCCAGCGTCATATTCATTTTGTGTCGGTAGCGGGTAATCAACCCCTTGCCGTCTTCAGCGTTAAAAGGCTGTACCGATACTTCTTGATGATAAGTGTAATGGCAACCGGTACACCAGTCGCCCAAACCCAGACGATAATTAGGGCTGGTGTAATTGGGGGTATACCCCGGCTGGTCGGGATTTTGGCCGCCTGGCTCATTCGATGTAACCAGTACGTAGCCGGGTGGATCTGTTTGTTGGGGACTATCTGGGTGCATTCTTTGCTGCAACAGCCGGTAGTTGCGCCCGCCATGTGGGTCGTGGCAACTGGTGCAGGTGAGCGGCATAGTGACGTTTTGCCCTCTACCGGGATAGGTGGGCAACGCACCGGGACTGATTCCCCAGGTGGGCGCACCGGGCCACACCAAGCCTGAGTCCGGGTTATGACACCCGGCACAATCATAGGTACTGCTCCAGGTTGTGCCACTTCCCCACGCATTTTTTTGAGACCCGTCGATGCTGTGTGATGAGGTGGTGGGAGATCCCTTGAAATTGGCAAACCCGCCGCCCAGTAGATTGCCGCCAGTATCAAAAACGCCGTCCATCACATCGGTGTTTGCGCCAGGGGCGGCGCTACCGTGACAGGTGAGGCACAGGTTGGGTACATCGTCAATTAATAATTTTGCGGCACCCGCCGTATGTGCGCGGTGGCATCCGGCGCAGGCGTCGGTGAGCGCATTGTAACTGCCATGTGGCCCGCTATTGGCCAGCGCTGTTCCGCTGAACACGAACAAACTGAATAGCACAACAATACCGGTCAATGTCACCGGCAGGTGAGCAATTTGTTTGTGTGACATCATGAACTCTCCTCAATCCATTCCTCTTCATACATATTTCGCAACTAAACCACATTCAGTTTGAAAACAATCGTTTTTTCGTAGCTGTTCAGGCTGCCATTGCGAGGCGCGCTTTTTGCGCCGCAGCATCTCCTGTTCGCAATGACCAATCTCTACTCTTCTAATTGCACACACGTTTATATTTACGAGTCTTACCCTAATGCAATTTCAAGCCAGAAATCCGTGCATTATGTTTCCGTCAAAAACCGTGTGGTTGTAGTGACAGAGCAGTACTCTGTCACTACATTACTTTGAAACAATGCATGTGTCCCCGAAAATGTCTCTTGGAATTGCACTAACTCTCTTTATGGCCGCGAACCTTTCATCACGATGGGCAGATAAACCTTGAGCATGGGGTCGCTATTTGGATTTGTCTTTTGCGTAACTGTAGATGTCTGTGCATTGTTCATCACGATAGGCAAGTACAGCTTGATAATGGTGTCAATATCTGGGAGTATTCTTTGTGTGGTGATAGTGTCATTACTTCGGCTGTACTTTTTGGGGGTGTGGTTTTTGCCGTGGCAGCGCAAGTAACAATACCCCATATTGCCACTAATCCAGAATGAGGTACTAGCATCTCGTCCGTTGATGTATTGAATGTCGTATCCGTTTTGAATGCCGTATTCAAAATTAATTAACCCTGTTTCGCCATTGTCATACGGGGCGTGCGCGTTGTGGCACAGAATACATGGGGCATCTTCGCCCTTTACATGTTTGTCGTGCAGGTTATTAAAGGCATTCCTCTGGTTCATAATTTTGTTTTCAATGTGACACGACCAGCAAAGTTGATAGTCGCCAGAAGCATAGCCGTTGTAATCTGAAATCACGTAATTAGCCTTCAACATAAAGTTGTTGTTTGTGCCATGCCCGTTATCGTGGCAGTCGTAGCAGGTGGCATTTGCCCCGTGAGTAGTTGTTGGCCATACAGCCCCATCGATGACTAGTGGCATTTGTCCATCGCTGAAGGGAGCGACGCCGCCCGCGCCATTGGCATCGTGACATGCCAGACAGAACGGCTCCAATGTCGACGGGTCGGCGGGGTTGTAGGTGTATGATGTGCCGGGGACATCGACGTTGTTCAGATATATTGTGCCCGATTCGTGGCTTTGCAAACTATGACACACTTTGCAATCGCTGTCGGTCACCTGACCTTGCACGTGGTGGCTGGTATAGCCAAATTCGTTCACCACAGCGCGGCGGATTCCTTGTGGTGAGGCGTGGCAGATGGTACAACCCGCGGAGGGCATAAAGCCATCCTGTGTGTTAAAATCGGTGTCAGCGCTGTGCGTATGGCAAACGATACAATCCTGTCCGATGAAATCGTTATTACCGTTATGGTTGGCGCCACCCACGTGTCCGGTCATTGGATAACCGGGGTTGGCAGCGGTGTTATGGCATGTTACACAAATGCGACTGGCCGGGGTGCTGACGCCGTCGTCGAAAGAGTTTGTGCCGGTAGTGGCGGTGAAGGTGATGGGACCGGTGGTCAGCGGCGAAGCCCCATTTTGCACCAGCACATAATTTTTGATACTGAACAGGTTGGTGTTGCTGCCATGGGGGTCATGACATTGGGTACAACTGAGGGCAAAAAGTTCTTCTGCCCGTTCACTGAAAGCAGTGTTACCATGGGTGGAGACGATGGGTACAGGCACGGCACCGGTGCTGTTGTGGCATGTCAGGCACATCGCGTTATCATCAGCCGGAGAGGGGAGCAGTTTGGCGGCGTTACCGGTATGAGAACGGTGACATCCAGCGCAGGCGTCGGTGGCAGCAGTGTAATTGCCGTGCGGCCCGCCGTTGGCATCAGCAGGTGCAACGTTCATCACACCCAGGAATAGAACTGCAATCCATACTATTAGAAAAATAAGGATACGATTTTTCAAAGTAGCCATTGTTGGCATAAAAAAGAATAAGTCCATCATCTTTGGGGCAAAGGTAACCCCTCAGGCAACAAGATTAGTTATGATTTTAATCGCCGGCCTGAGTAGTTCCTTATGTTTCCCCCTCCCCCACTTGCGAGGGAGGGGGTTAACGTTGAACAGTTACAATAAATGATCAGTTCGGTTGGCGGGTTGATCCCAGATTCAGGTTAAAAGACAAACAGATTTAGTGGAAATGGGGGGTACATCGATGTGCCCCCCATCACCGGGTTATTTCTGGTGACACAGCTCGCACACACCCCGGTTGTCAACACGCAAAAGACTGCTGCGCTCATCTCCGGTGGGCGTCGTGCCATCAGGCCACTTTACGTTGCTGGCAAAGCCGCTCGCTTTGGCCGATGTACCGTGCGCCACGTGGCAGGTCATACAACCAACACTTGCTCCGGTGGTCATATGACGATAGGTGAAGATGGGGTCACCGGAGTTGGTATGTCCGCTACCACTGGGGGCTGCGTGGCGGGTGTGGCATTGGCTACACCAGTTGGATAGCTGGCCGCCCCGGCTGCCGTAGTTTTCACCAAAGTACTGGTTGTCAACATTGGAGACAGTATAAGTTTTGGCACTTTCATCCGTCACATCAACCCCGCTGGCCGCCCCAGAATTGAGGGGAGTGGCGCGCAGTAGGCGGTAGGTTGCTCCGCCAGTGGTGCCGGCGCCACCGTGTGGGTCGTGACAACTGGTGCAGTTCAGGGCGAAGTCAATTTTACCGGCCCCGGACCCGATTGCACCATTCCCCCAGGCTGTGCCGAGGGTGCCATCTACCATGTGGCTGGAGGTGGCGGGTTCGCTGGTGAATGCCAGGTCCCAGTTGGTGTCAATAACAGTGTTGGTGAAACCACCGGCTTTTAAGCCTCTTGTCGCGACACCTTCGGTCGGATTTTCGGTCACGCTATCTCGTTCAGCGTAGACACCATCAACTACGTTGGTATCTGCGCCGGTGGCTGTGCTACCGTGGCAAGAATAGCACAGATTGGGCACGTCACTCACCAGCAGCCTGGCAGCGCTGGCGGTGTGTGCCCGGTGACATCCGGCGCAGGCATCAGTGGTGGCGGTGTACCCACCGTGCGGCCCGTTGTCTGCCAGAACTGACCCCCCCGGCATGCTCAACACAGCCAGGATGGCAAGCAGGGTCAGCACAAAAAAGAATTTTAACCTCATCTGGCCTCCCTAATCCCCGCCAGCCCCTCCCCCGCCCGTGGCACAGACAAGGGAGGGAGCGAGCAGAGGCAAATTAAGCGTGCGTTTAAACGCTTATTTTTGGTGACAGACTTCGCACACGCCGCGATTGTCCAGGCGAAGCAGAGCGCTGTCATTGGTGGTGGCAGCGTTGGCGCCGTTGGCGAAACCGGTCATTTGCGCAGATGTACCGTGCGGCAGGTGGCAGGTTTCGCAGACCACGGTGTTATTGGTGCCGCTTTCTGCCAACGGTAGGGTGTAGGTTGTTGTACCTTCTGTAACACCCGTAGTTTCGGGGTTGACATTGCTACCGTAGGTAAAGGGCATGTCGATGCGGTGAGTGTAGCTGGCACCATCCAACGTGCTACCCTGACCAGCGGCGGTTTTGTGGTAGTCGCTGTGGCAGGCAGCGCAGACATCGCTCATACCGGCGCCCCATTGTTCGGAGTCGTAGTCTTTGGCGGCTTCGTCCACTTGCGCCACGGCGACGACATTGCCATTAACGGTTTCTTTGATGATGCGGTAGTTGTTGGAGCCATGCGGGTCGTGGCAGGAGGCGCAGGTCAGGTTACCGTCGGCGAGGGCGGCAGTGGTGCCACGAGCCACGCCATTACCCCAGGCAGTTGCAGTTGTGCCACTGGGGTCGTGGCTGGAAGTGACAGTTCCGCCTTTATAGTTCACAAACCCACCTCCCAATAAAGGTGCGTTGTCAGGGGTGTTCGTTGCACCAACGTTACCGTTTGCTTTGGTATCGTCACGGGTAGAGAGGTAAAGACCATCTTCCACGTTGGTGTTGGCACCGGCACCGGCAGCACCGTGACAGGAGATACACAGGTTGTAGGTGTCAGAAGCAACCAGCAACTTGGCGCCGCTGGCGGTGTGTGCCCGGTGACATCCGGCGCAGGCGTCGGTGGTGGCGGTATAGCCGCCGTGTGGGCCACCATTGGCCGAAGCAACACCGGCAACGGCAAAAGCCAGCACCATAGCCACAACTGTTACGAATATTAATTTCCTCATTTTATTTGTAATCCTCCCAATTGCTTTGAAAAACGTACATCAATGGAACAAAATGGAACTACTGTGATAGAATTTTGATTATTTACTCGTTATTTACTTCGTTTGGTTATCACCTCCTTCCACGTGGTGGTTGGATGTTGGCTTTGTGACCGTCAATAAGACCAGACTTGAATGCGATTATTTTCTCGGTCGGCAATGTAAAGCCGCCCGGTTTTGTCGGTTACGATGTCGTTGGGGTAGTTAAACTGCCCATCATCCAACCCAAATTCGCCAAAGGTAAATAGGAAGTTGGGTTCGTCCCCAGAAACATCGTAAGTTTTTACATCCTGGCCTACAGCATCCACCACATACAAACGATCTCGCTCATCGACGGTTGCGCCCCTGGGTAAGCTGAGCGCGCCGTCGCCGGAGCCTTGTCCAAAGTGGAACAGGAATTGTTCCTGCCCATTCCAAACGGAAATTCGGCCATTGTTGCCATCGGTCACGTAGATGCGCCCTTTTGAATCGGTAACGGCGGCGTTGGGGAAAATGAACTCCCCATCACCCTGGCCGTATTTGCCAAACTCATTCGGGGGTGGATTGAAGTTTTTCCACGACACAGCCATTGTTACCTCAGCCGGAATTTCCCGGATTGTGTTTTCTTTTTTCGCCACATCGGTCAATAAAATTTTGCCGTATTGATCAATGAATATGCCCAACGGCGACCAGGCTTCGCGGTCAGGGGCGGGGAACATCAACTCGTTAGCTTGCCCATCTTCATAATGTACGTTTTGCTCGAAGATGTTGTATGCGTATTTAACACCTGGCTGCAACTCATTAACGTGTTTGGTAACGTATTCACTCAACGTGAGGTCTGGCCCTAAAATAGTATCCAGATATGCTCCCATAGCGTCGTAAACAAAGATGGCGTGCTGCAAACGGTCGGTGACAAATACGCGCCCGGAGCTATCGGTAGCCAGGTACACCGGCGCGCGCTGCCCCGACGTGGTGCGCGGCGGCGAAAACGTTCCTAATAGATTGCCGTCACGGTCAAACATCTTTATCAGGCGATCGCCGCCCGTTTCTGAAACATAGATGCGGTCTTCTGCGGGTGAGATTGCCACACCAACCGGCTGGTCAACCCCGTAGATTGAAAAGAGATAGTGCGGCGGGTAGTTGACGTCTACGGGCAGAGGAACCATTTCTGGCAGAGGGGCCGGTTTTTGGGTGTACCGGTAAAAAAGACCACACACGCAAACCAGTAGCAAGAGCAGTAATAACAGCAATAGCAGCAACAACCGACGCTTTCGGTCTTCTTTTTCTTCTTCTTGTTCAATCGACTCAATGGAATTGGTATTGTTTTCTAGCGGTTCAGCAGTCATTGTCTTTTATTCCTGAATATTTTGTCCGTTTAAGGTTGCCTGAATGCGACCATAGGCTTGTTGAGCAGCAAAGTCATTGGGGTTCAAGGCAATTGCCTGTTTTAATGCTTGCAAAGCCGCATTTAAATTACCCAGTTTTTCGTAGGTCAATCCCAGCCCTAAAAAGGCCGGGGAAAACTCTGGCAGTGTTTTGGTGGCGTGTTCAAGGTGGGTTTGTGCGGTTTTGTAATCTTGCATGCTGAACGCCTGCATGCCGCGCGCATAAGCCACGTAATCGGGCTGGTTGAGGGTACTGTAGCTGTCAATCATCGCGGTGTAGGCTTCTACAAAATCTGGTACCAGCCGCACTGCTTTGTGATATTTTTCCAATGCGGCCTCTGGTTGGTTGGTAGCCTGGTACGCCTGGCCCAGCTTAAAAAGGGCGTCGGCATCGGTGGGGGTAATGGTAAGCGCACCCTGCAGGGCAGGGATGGCATCTTCTGGCCGGTTCAAGCCCACGTAGCTTTCACCCAGAAAGTAGTAGGCCGCTTCAAGGGCTGTATCGGCGTTGGCCATGGGGAGATCTTTTCTGGCATCCACAAATTTTCCCAACGGATCGAGTGCCGCTTCAAGATCTCCTAATCGAACCTGGGCAATCCCTGCCACCAGCAATGCGCCGTCATTGTCTGGAAAGGCGTTAATCACCTGGTTGGCTTGTGCCAACGCCTTTTCATTCATCCCTTTGCCGAGGTAATATTGTGCCAGTGCCACCCGCGTGTCTGGGTTTTGCGGGTCGTCGCGGATGGCTTGCTCCAGATGGTCAATGTCAAGTTCAAGCGGCGATTTGTCGCCCAGATGAAGGTAACGGTCCCAGTAGTAATACCCGCCAAAGGCCGTCGCCACAATGATGAAAATGATCCCCACACCCCAGATGGCACGCTGTATTGTTTGCGTGCTCAACGCGTGCCTTTTGGTTGATACAGGATTAGGTAAAGACATATAATGCTCCTACGTTTCTTAAAATCGAATCTACTAGGGGTTTGAAATTATTCCCCCAGGATGACAGCGACTGCACAGAATATCCTGATGGCAGGTGTAGCAAACCTGGTCGCCCTGTTGGCGGTATTCGTCGGCGTGGGTAAAGAGCATGTTTTCGGGATGGTCAAGGTTATGGCACACGCCGTTGTTACAAAATCCCTGTCCGTGGCATTGGTAACAGGTTTCCTGTTCACCTTTGGTGATCGTCCGGTGTTCAATTGTCCAGCGAAAATCAGCGTGAGAATCAGGAACAGTGCCCACAATTACCGGTGCGTCAACCAGTGTGTCACCGCCACGCCCCACAATGGGTACGGTGTGGCACAAGTTGCATTTAACGCTGATGGTTTCAACTTCATTCCCTGCCTTATCCACATTAACATGCTTGCCGTCGTGACAGCGGAAGCACCCCAACGCAGGGCGGTGGCGGGCATTGTTGGGGTTGGTCTGCCAGTTCAGGTTCATATCGGGAAAATTGGTGCTTGAGAAAATCTCTTTCAATTCAGTAATAGCCGCGCCAATTTCTTTTTGCCTGGTTCTGTAAACTTCCGGGTAGCCAACCCGATAAAAATCTAACAGGCCATCAATGGCACTAATGCCATCGCTTTTTGAGGTGTAAGCGGGCGTCAATATCTCTACCGCTTTCGCCCGGATGTAGGGCAGCTCTCTGGAAATAAGACCCAGTTTAATTGCTTCGTCAACCGCTTCTTGCGGGGAAGGGATGTAGTGAGCGGCGCGGTTGTGGCAATCAATACAGTCCATCAGCCGGATTCTCCCTTCTTTGCGTGCATCTTCCACGAACGACCCCCAGGCCATATTGAGCGCGTCGCGGGCATAAAACTCTTTCAGCGAACCATCGTCTTGCTGCACACCCACCCACAACATAACTTGCCGCTGCTCATCGGCAGCGATGTAATACACAGGATTGGTGATATGCCAGTGAATTCCTTCGCTGACACCCGTTTTTTCTTGCCAGCCACCCATTTTCAAGATGAGCGTAGATACCACCGGGGTATTGGCTTCATCATTATCGTAATGTTGTTTAATTTTGATGATATTATCTTTATAGGATGTGGGTCGATGGCATTCCTCACAGGTTTCGCGGGCGGGACGTAGGTTATGAACCGGGCCTTTGATGGGGCGGCTGTAGGTGTTCGCCAGAACAGCATACACTTGCCTTAACCCATCAATCTTCGATTTGACGAAAAAGGAAGCACCCGGTCCAATGTGGCATTTGGCACATTCTACGTTGGCGTGAGGCGATTTTTCATAGCGTGCATATTCAGATTTCATGGGGTGGCAGATGCCGCCGCAAAACTCAGGGCTTTCGGTATATTCGTAACTTTTCAATCCTCCTACTAAAACTATTACGCCTAAGATGGCTAGTCCTACAAAGCTGAGAAACAGGTTGCGGCGATGTTTGGGTCGACTTAAGTCTACAGTGATGTGGGGCCAGCGGAAGAACCGCTTGTCCCCGTTTGAACGGTTTGTGCGTTGCTTTCTGTCCAAGATTCTGTTCCACCTTTTTTGTTTTTTTCTTGTATAACGGTGTCTGATACAACTGACACTTTGTTGTTGGATTTTGGTGAAACTTGTTGCGCTGTTTGTGTTTGTATAGTTTGCACATATTCAAACGCAGCCATAATGCGCTGGTATTCTAACGGGTGTTCGTGTTGCATAGCTTCTTCAGGCATTACGCCGGTAAAAATGCTGGTGTTGCGTTCTTTAATAACGGTGTGATACATGTGCCACACCAAAATTGCGAGCGTGGCCAAGACTGCTTCCCAGCCATGCAAAGCACGGGCTACGGGAATGGCATAGCCGGGCAAGAAGGTTGTTGTTTGGATGGGAAACCACATCACAACGCCGGTGATGATCATCAACGGCGTGCCCCACAGCAAGGCCCAGTACTCTAGTTTTTCTTCAACGGTGTAGCGATCAAATTCGGGGCGCTGGGCAACCAGCCCCAGGTTGTATTTCACCATTCCAAGCAGGTTTTTAAAATCTTGTATTTGAGGCCACATATGTCCGCGTTCTATTTTTACAAACCATGTATTCAGCAGCGCCAAGACGTGGTAAATTGATTGGAAAATGAAGATTACCGCCGCCAAATGATGAATAACACGCAGAGCATCAATGTCTCCCAAAAATTTGATTATCAACGCTACCGCATCAAATTGACTGTACCGCTGCAACAAACCGGTAATCGCCAGGGTAGAAAAGGTGATAATCAGTACCTGGTGTTCAAGCCGCTGGACAGGGGTGAAACGAACAATAACGCGCGAACCATCAGGCATTGTTTTCACCCGCTCTGCGAGAGCAAGGGCCGTTTTGAGCTTGTGCAGCAGTATTTTTTGTTTAATTTCTTCCACCGAGGGCACGTCATCGTCATGGTGTACTGGCGAGCCAATCTGAGGACGAGACGGTTTATTCGGTAAAGTCGTAGTCATCTTTCAATGCCTTTTTCGCTTCTTCTACAGCCTGGTGAATTTTACGGCGTTTGTCTGCCCAGCGTTTGTGTGCGTCAAGGCCAATGTAAAGCAAGAAACCGCCCATTGTAAAGGGGATCAGGACGTCTTTATAAGCGAGATTGACGATAAAAAGGACAGGTGTATTTTCCCAGGTGGGCAGGTAATGGCCCAGCCAGGCCTCCGGGAACCGGATGTTGGCATCGCTGTGGCACTGTTGGCAAGTGTGCTGCAAGTTGGTAGGGTAGACGGTAGATAACGGGTCGTCGGGGCGACGGATGTTATGGATGCCGTGGCAATCGTAGCAAACAGCTTTATTACTGGGGTTGCGGGCATCCTCTCGCCGGAACAGGTTTACAGTGCGCCCGTGAAAATCATCCAGATAAGTTTGAAATACAGCGGTGGAAATGTTGTATTTTTTCATCAGTGCTTCATTAGCATGGCATTTCCCGCAAATGGCTATGCTGTCGTTGCGGAACGAAGCATCTCTCGGGCCGCGCACGCTATGTACGCCGTGACAATCGGTGCAGGTGGGAACATCTGGATTTGATTCATCGTCAAGGGCTTCGCCATGGACACTGGTGCGATAGGTGGAGTAAACTGCTCGATGACATGTACCGCACATATGTGAGACATTCGCCCTGGGTTCACCCGCTTTTGAGATGTTGTGGCTACCGTGACAGTCAACGCAAACGGGAGCATCTCTATTGCCGTCTTTTAACATCCGCATATGCGCGCTATCATTGGCTACGGCAAACTCCTTTTCGTGGCAAGTCCGACACGCTTCGTTGATAGTCAGGGTCATATCGCGCCGGTCCTGGTAAATTAATGTGACCCGCAGGATAGTATCTGCACTTTTGGATGTTCCACCTTGCGCCGGATGGCAACTAATGCAAGTGATCTGCTCTTCTTTGTGATGTGGATACTGACTGATGTTGGTGTGACAGGCCAAACATTCCAATCCGGCTGCGCTGTGTACAGATTGTCCATATTCGCCCCGGTCAACGTACAGTGAAGCAAGGTCTCCATTTTGGAAGCTGCCTTTGAAGTTGTGGTCAGCATGGCACATCAGGCAGTCTGCATCACGATTTGCTTCTTCTTGCGCCAGCGATGATGGGTGTGTATCGGCGCGGCTCAAAAAATAGTTACCGCTCAACGCGAAACAAATAAATACAAAACCAACAAACATCAGCCATTTGGGCTTCCATGTTCCCGGTGTTGTTGACAGGGTGGGAATTAGGGGAATCATTTTTCGCTCCACTCCCCGCAAGCTTCCGCGTCCTCGCGTGTAAGCTGGTATTGGATAATGTCTAGCAAATCTTTAACTTCAATAGCCGGGTGACATTCACTGGTCAGCACGCGAATTTGTTCTTCTTGCGGGTCAAGACGGATTACGCGCACAACTGGCAACTTGTACAGCAACTTGTTTGATGTATAAAAGTGTATGGCATCGGTATCGGTAACATCTAAAATGATGATAGCAGGCTGCGCCTGTATCAACGCATCCATTGCATCGGGGTGGGTTGGGTGAACTACCCGTAAATCTGTGGAGCTAAGGTAGTCTTGCAACCGCGCTGCTATCCCATCGGCAAATAGCGAGTGACCAGATAAAATAACCACACACATTGTTAGAAATCTACTTTTGACAATTTGACACCCGATGACAAACTAAAATCCATGGAACGTAATGAAAAACTTGCGCTAAATTTACGCTATCTTTACGTTAGCCTCATTTGATATTTTATTCACAATCAGATGAAAAAACAATACCCTTTAGTTCAAACTTGTGTGTAACAATGGGTAGGTACAAAAAGCAAAATCCTACCCCATCGGGTAGGATTGAGAACGTGGGAGGTATATGCACGCGCAATTTAACCCGGCGTGTTATTGCCGGGTGTGCTTTGTTTTACAATTAATCTGAATTTGGCGGGGAAATGATACCGGCGTGAATGGCGCGCGCCACAGCTTCGGTGCGGTTTTGTGCGTTGAGCTTCTGCAAGATATTTTTAACGTGGTATTTAACCGTATTGGGGCTAACGGAGAGTTGCTGGGCAATGGCCCGGTTCGATAATCCCTCCGCAATTCGTTGCAACAATTCAATTTCACGGGGGGTGAGGGATTGGTCTGGTTTGGAGTGTGTGGAAGTCGGCTGGGTCATGTTTTTTAGCAGGCGAGTTGTAGTCTGCCGGGTCATCGCGGCTTCGCCCCAATGGAGCCCGGCAAGCATATCCAAAAATTCATCGGCTGTAAGATTTTTTAGCAAAAAGCCATCTGCACCAGATTGGACAGCCTCTAGCAGCGTTTCATCATCAGAGACGGTGAGCATTACTACCTGGGTGTGGGGGACAGTTTGTTTAATTTGTTTCAGGGCTTCCAGGCCAGTCATTTTGGGCATAGTTACGTCTAACAACACCACGTCTGGTTGCAATTGTTGCGTTTCACGCACCGCATCTTCGCCATTACCAACTTGTCCAACCACATCGAACCCGGCTGCTTCAAGCAGGCTGGTAATTCCGTCTCTAAACAGCGAGTGATCATCGGCAACCAGTACACGCATTGAATTATTCCTCTGACAGGGGAACTTGCACCTGTATTTCAGTGCCCGCGCCGGGGGCGGTTTCTACAGAAAAAGTAGCACCGATAGTTGCGGCGCGTTCCCGCATAATGCCCAGGCCAAAATGGGGACGCCGCTGCTGAGTATCGCTGGGGCTGAACCCAACACCGTTATCTTTTATCTTTAAGGTCAGATGATGTTGGGTGTACTCAATTGTTACCCAGGCTTCTGTGGCATAGGCGTGTTTGCGAATGTTGGTTAATGCTTCTTGAATGATACGCATTAGTTGCAACGCAATCTCGTTTGGGAGCGACAGTGTTTCCAGAGTGGGGTGCAGCGATACTGTGACCGGCAGGTTGTGCAACCGGCTGTATTGTTGGATAAAAACGTTTATCTGTCCGGGAAAGTCTTGGCAACAATCGCCGGTCATCCGCAGTCCCAGTATCGCTTCGCGGACATCCACGAACATTTTACGTGCAGCTTCTTCAAGTTGTAGCAGGTACTTTTCGGCCAGGCGTGGCTGACCTTTTTGCAACATTAGTCGCACGGCCATCGCTTTGGTATTAACATACCCCAATAACTGCGCGAACCCATCGTGGAGTTCACGAGCAATTCGCTCTCGCTCTTCAACAATGGCTCGTTCTCGAAGAGTGGTGCGTTCATTTTGCTCGCGGGTGTGTTGCTCCAGCCGATCAGCCATTTGGTTCAACGTTATGGCCAGGCGGTCCAGTTCGTTGGGTGGTCCTGACGCTATGGGCAGGCGGGTTGAGAAATCACCGGCGGCATATCTGGCCAGAGGTTCGCGCAACGTCACCATTTGCCGCACAAGCAACCGGTTAAGCAACACATACATGCCGACGATGACTGCAATGACCGTTGCCGATGAAATTAGCAACTCAATGCGCAAATTGTTCCTAATATGTTGCTCAATTTCGGCTACTGATACATCAACTAGCAGAACACCCAGATGCTGGTGGGTGTCAGAGTGACATTGTTGGCAAGCGGCTTCGTTGGCAATGGGGGTAGAAACGCGTAAGACCCCTGGGCTAAGCAGCAAATGTGACGAGCGTGGACGATTCTGAGGATCGTATTGGTGGCACTCTTTACAGCCAACATCGTCAGATACACGTCGTTGGCCTACCTCCTCTGGTTGGCTGGCAACCTTCACTTGCCCATCAAGGTTAATCAGCTGGATATTTTGAATGTTCTCTATAGTACTAGAATCGGTTATAATTTGGGCCAGCATCTCTTGGTCATTGTTGAGCATTGCATGCTTCAGGTTCCCCAACAACATGTCACCCACTCCGAGTGATACAGTGAGGACCTCATCTTCAAACAAAGCGCTCTCTCGCCAATAGTGCGTCACAATTGTAACTGACAGCACAACCAAAACAGGTACAGTAATCCCCACCGCAAACCTAACCAACAAACTCTTTTTTACCACACGGAGCGAGTGAACTATTTTGGTAATTAATGAAGCTATCATTTTACCTTCATCCAGCAAAATGGACACGTTGTTATGGTGGCATTATGTACTGATGTTGGCCAAAGATGTCAATCCAAAAGGGATTTATCGGATTTACAAAAAATATTTAGTCACCCAAACGAGAATCACTTACCTTTTTTATTATATAGTTTAACGACTTTAGCACAAGTTAAGAATTAGCTGGGGATGCATTTCCGTTTAGGGGTAGATTTGACGCTCAACGTGTGGGTCACGTCTCTGACACGTTGAAACATAACGTCACGACATAAAAACAAAAAAGCGATGGGGCTAGTGCTCCCATCGCTTTTCCATTCCCGTTGAGCCGATTACTTTTGGTGACACACCTGACACACACCGCTGTTGTCTAATCGCAAAAGCGCACTGTCGCGGCCATCGCTCATTTCTGCTGAGGTGCCGTGTGGTAAGTGGCAGGTCATACAGGCTACCAGATCGCCATTGCCGCTTTGCGCCAGCGGCAGACGATACCCCTCATAACCAACGGTCTCTGGATTGGCATTTTTATCATAATTGTATGGCATTCCCACTCGATGAGCAAAGCCACCGGAAGCCAGCATTGCCGCATCGCTGCCAGCCCCTGCCGAAGTAACATTGTATGCCTCGTGACAAGCTATGCATAAACTGTCGGTCCCCGCTCCCCACTGCTCTGTATCATAATCTTTGGCCGCGCCCTCATCCACCTGCTCAACCGAAACTTTATGTCCGTTGATAGTTTCTTTCAACATCCGGTAGTTATTTGAACCGTGAGGGTCGTGGCAACTGGTGCAGGTTAGCGAGGTAGCTAGCACGCTCGTTTTACCACGTATACCCGCATTGCCCCAGGCTGCGGTTGCCTTTCCCATTGAATTGTGCGCCGATGTAACTGGCTTCCCTTTGTAGCTCACAAACCCGCCGCCTAGCAGCGCCGCTCCGTCTGGCGTGTTGGCCGCGCCTTCGTCTGAGCTGGTTGAAAAATCATCTCCGCCGGAAAAATAGATCCCGTCGGCTACGTTGGTGTTGGCCCCCATCCCTGTTCCATGGCAAGACATACACAATTGATACGTACTTTGCACTACTAACGACGGCGCGCCCGTCTCGGAATTGACCCGATGGCACAACGCACAGGTATCAGTATTGGCGGTTATTCCGGTGTGCGGACCACCATTGGCAAATGCAACCCTACTCATCCCCAACGTGCCCAGTAAAACAACGCCGGTAATTATGAGCAGCTTTTTCATTGCGACCAGTCCTGTCAGCTAAGTTACAGTAGTAATTTCAAGCTTCATCAGACACAGTCTATCATTTTTAGCCACTCAGCGGAGCAAAAAGGTCGTGATAATACAGCAAAAATTACGTAAAATATTGGTAACGATGCAGGTTGTCATTGCGAGGCGCGTTTTCTTGCACCGCAGCAATCCCCGGTGGCAAAAATGGCGATTGCCCTTCGACAGGCTCAGAACAGGTTTTCGCTTTGTTCGCAAAGACAACGGCACTCGTAAAATCCAAAACTCGCCCCCAAACTGAAACGCACCCATCCTGCCAGGGCTGTTGCACCTGTGCCCTTTGGGTGCACTCCCCCCTTCCCCTGAGGGG
>CAYPUV010000073.1:5227-16179 GCA_964413895.1 uncultured Anaerolineaceae bacterium | reverse complement strand
GTGTAGGTGTTCCAAATCGCCTGGCCTGAGCAGTTAACCGTACTGACAGTGTGGCCGCGGCAAACACCGAAGCAGGTGTGGGGGTAGATGTAATAATTACGTACCGAACTTGCGTGGCCGTAGGTGTAGCAGTCGGCGTGGGGATGGGCGTGGCCGTAACTGCATTGGTTGGGATAGGGGTGGGTGTGCCGGTGGTTAATGCCCTGGCCGTCGCCTGCGCCGATTGAACCTCGGCAGTGCGTTGATTTTCTGGCGTAGCAGTAGGAATTATCACCAGATAGTTGGGGATTGGTGTGGCCGTTACCATATTGGGCGGGATAGGCGTGGTTGTACCCACCCGGGTGGCATCGGCAGTCATTTGCACTGCAACCGCTGCCGCGGTCATAATATTTTCCGGCGTGGGGGTGCTGGTGACGACAATGTAGTCGTACAGTGGTGGCGTTGCAGGGGGAGGGCCTACATTCAACAACAACACCACCGAATTTCCCTGGCTTTGCGGCCCATATCCAGAATCCCAGGCGAACAGGGTGTTTGTTCCCACCAGCGGACCATCTAGCCGGAAAGATATGCGGGAGTTGAAGCCATCTAAAATTTTTGTCTCTACAAGCTCAATTTGCTCAGGCGATAGCACAAATTGATTCACCCGCCCCACGCCTAAATCTTCCGCGCCCAAAATGGGATTCAGTGTTTGCACTGTTGGAGCATTGAAAATAATCTGATAGTCAGCGATGCGCCATTTTTCGTCAACGTCGTCTGCCAACATGTTGAGCTGCCACGCAGCCCCGGTGTTTGGCCGATCGTTGCGAATGCCCAATAGATCGTCACGCAAGCCGGTCAGCTGAATTGAAGCATACAAAATTGGTGCGCCTCGTGGAATTGCACTCAAATCAAACTGGAAGGCACTGTGATACACACGCCCATCAAGAATACCGGCATACAGGTAAGAATCGCCAAAGTGATTACCTCGATCTTCGTCACTCACTACCCACCCCACATTGGCGGCGTTGGGCGAAATGGTGTACAGCCGTCCACCGGTCACGGGCGTAACCGGCACGGAAGGGTTCAGCGACACAATGATTGATCCGGATGTTGGTGCACTGGTCGGCGATGCCACAAATGCGGGGTTACTCGTAGGGGCGGGTGTCGCCGTGGCGGAAACGGTGGCAATAGCAAACACCGGCGGCGCAACTTCTGTTTTTGCAGTCCCGCCAGCTGCAAATCCGCTGGAAAAGAACACTACAAAAATGATGAGCACGCCCACCACCAGTCCGGCAAACGATAGCAAAAGGGTGCGCAACACAGGGATCGAGGTCGTTTCTTGTTCGCGCGGCTGCGTCACCGATGGCTCGGTGAACTTTGAGCAGGCATGATAATCCTGGCTTAAACAGAAGGCCGCTTGATGCTCCAATGAAATTACTTCACGGTGCGTAGAAGCAAAACAAACATGCCCGTTCTCCGGGTATGAAAAATGCGATTCGCGGTCTTGTGCCAGCCCCAAATAAGGACAGGCGTGTTTTTGTTGATCAGTCATCTGGTTCTTGGTCTGTGTAATACTTCATTGCGGGGCAATTGAGCCAACGCAAACAATCATATCCGTGGAAACGCCCAAACAATACGGTTGACCGCGTGGCGATTGACGGTAATTACAGCAACAACGCGCCCCAAACCGAAGCCAGCGGTCAATACATACTTATTTATATCATTCTTAAACGTGAAAAGGATTAGGAAGAAATTAGAAAAAAGTTAGAAGGCTGAGAATATGATATGTAAAAAGAGGAACAGCATTTTGAAATCATCGGAAACGGCGGATGCCCCAGTCAAAAATCTGGGTCAGGGCCAGCGCAGCAAATATAATGAGCACCGCATCCACCGGCAGGCGATAGCGGATTAATGCCCACGAAAGCAAATGAATTCCCGTGTAAACCACTATAAATATGTAAAGAAGCCCATGTTCAAGCCAGTCGGAACGACGTGCGCTGAGGTAAAGTCCATCCACCATAAAAGGCCACAATAGTCCAAACGATAACACACGAGAAAGATTGCTGATCAGCCCCGATTGCGGCGAAGGCCAGAACTTAAAATAATCTTTTATCCGGCTCACCGACAAAATAATGTAGCGCAGCGGGTCGACCTGAATAATCACCAGCGCTCGTTTGAGCAACGCCTGGTCTAAGGCCGCCTCATCCAGCCCGCGCAACTCCCGGGGAATCAAATCCTGATACGAAGGCCCGTCCGGGGGAAGGATAGAAATGAAGTTGTACCCGTGAATGGGGTGATTGCCCCAAAAAAAAGCAAACCCGGCATTGGTATTGAGCAACACAAAGCGATGAAATACGCAGTAATTACGTGCCGTCCACGGAGCAATCATTGCAACGATAATGGTTGTTGAAATGACAAGCCCACCCAATGTTCGCGCCAGCGTTCCGCTTCTACCATGCCAGGCGCGCCAGAGCAGCCACAGGTACAGGAAGGGAACGAAAAGCAAAAATAGCTGGCGCAATAACACCGCAATGCCCAACGCCAGTCCCAACCAGAACCAGTTTAACATCACCCCTGTTTTGGTTGAGGGTACACCTCCAAGCTTGTCTGCAAGGTCAAAGCTCCACAGAATAGCGATGATGTAAAACGTTTCGGTCATCAACGAGGCGGCATAGTAAACAAAATAAACGTACACCGCCATTATTCCGGCAGACGCCAGCCCCACCCGTCGGCCAAAATGGCGATTGCCCAGCCGGTATGTCAACCACGGCATGGCAATCCCCGCGATGACCGCCTGCAAAAGTCGCGCCACCAGTGGATGATACCCCACCACACCGTACACTGCCACCAGATACAGCGTGTACAGGTACGACCAGTGCGCGGTGGGTTCGCCCGCTTTGGTGAGGGGCCACCAATCTTCCGCAACCGTGAACCCGTGCCCCGCCACCACTTGCCGGGCTAGCATATCATAAGAGACCTGGTCAAAAGTGCCGGGCAGATCAACAACACGATCCCCTAGATAAACAGATGCAACTATTCGCAGAGCAACAGACACCACGACAATACCAATTATCCAATGACGACTAACTTTCACCCGGCCTCTCAACATTGCGCATATCTCCAATAAGCCTGTCTACAATTCTTTTTGCAGCCTGTCCATCACCATAAGGGTTAACCGATTTAGACATTGCTTCATAAGCATCCGAATCGGTCAATAGTCGAAATGTCTCCGTTACAATTGTTTCAGTATCCGTACCGACTATCCGCACGGTTCCTGCTTCCACCCCTTCTGGCCGTTCCGTGACTTCTCGCAGCACCAAAACCGGCACACCCAGGCTGGGAGCTTCTTCCTGTATGCCTCCCGAATCGGTCAGAATCAACGTGCTTCGTTTCAGTAGATGAACCAAAGACAAGTAGTCAAGTGGGGAAATAAGGGAGATATTAGGAATGTCACCAAGCAGCCGGTGGACTGGTTCATATACATTTGGATTGAGATGTACCGGATATACAAGATGCAAGTTATCTCGCCCACGACGAGCAATCTCTTTCAAAGCCGCACAGATATTTTGTAGCGGGCGGCCAAAGTTTTCCCGCCGATGGGCTGTGATCAGGATGAGTTTTTGATCTGATGACTGATTATGATGATGCTTCCACCTGTAGATGGGGTGACCTGGTGGTGGTGTCCAGGGTCTGCCGGCAATCTCAAGCAATGCATCAATCACCGTATTACCTGTAACAATAATTGAGTCTTTAACAATGCCCTCGTGCAAAAGATTATCACGCGCTTGTTTTGTTGGGGCAAAGTGCAAATTACCAATAGCGCTTGCAATAACCCGGTTCATCTCTTCTGGAAAAGGATTGAGCATATCGCCGGTGCGCAACCCTGCTTCAACGTGGCCCACCTTGATTTTTTGATAGCGAGCAGCAATGGTCGCAGCCATCACTGTCGTTGTATCGCCTTGAACCAGAACCCAATCTGGACACACATCACGCAATAAGGTGTCTAGTTTAAGTAGAACGCGCGCTGCTACCTGGGTTGGTGTTTGGCCCGGGCGCATAATATCCAGATCATAGTCTGGCGTGATGTTGAACAAGGCAAGCACTTGATCAAGCATCTCTCGGTGTTGCGCTGTGACACAAATCCGGCTAATTATGTTGGCGCGGCGCTGGAGTTCTTGAACAACCGGTGCCATTTTTATTGCTTCTGGGCGGGTGCCAAAAATGGATAGAACTTTAAGGGGCTTCACGCTTTCCCTCCATGGTTTGTGCGTATCCAGATGACTTGTTTTTTCCCAAAGCGTGCCGTCAAAGCTAACCAGGTTCGCCAGATAATGAAAAACGGCCCTGACAAAATTGCCAAATATGCTTTTAGCGGGGCCTGCTCTAATACCAAACCGAATAATGGATAAGCAAAGAGGATCCCCAACAAGGTTGTCCATGCCCCAATGAGTTTGCGGGGAAAAACCGGGCCAAATCGCCAATTGATCAGCAATTGAGATGCTAAAGCCACACCACCGGTTAATGTTAGGGTTGAATAAGATGGTAAATATGCCTGGAGCGCTCCATCCAACAGAGCCGTATCCTTACGTTTGACTCCTTCAGTCAACAGACGTTGAGCAAATTGCTGACTGGCATCGTGTGTGCCACGCAACCAACGAGCCCGTTGCGCCTGAGCCTGGCTCCAGGTAAGCGGCGCCTCACCACACCCCATCGCTGCCGGTTCATAAGTGATCTTTACTCCCTCCAAAAGTAGTCGTTGCCTTAGTTGGTAATCTTCGGTCAGGCCTTCGCCCCAACCTATCCGGCGTAATATATCTGCCCGAAAACAAATAGAGTCGCCCATATGCTTGGCTGACCAGCCCAGATTGGTGCGACCAAGATTCTGAAAACGGTTGTCTACCAGAAACATAGCCCAGGTCAATGCTGGGAACCACCCGTCATCAGGATTGCTGATAATGTGTCGTCCTTGAATAACCTGGTCGCCCATTTGTAATCGGGCATCCATAACCCGCAGGAATTGGGGATCAACCCGGGTATCGGCATCAAAGATAATAATGGCATCAAAGGTGTTGCTTTTGAGTATTCGGTTGAATAACCACGAAAGTGCTGCCCCTTTGCCAGTTCTCGGCCCTTCGTTGCGTTCATGCACAACGGCACCCGCCCGACTCGCGATGTGTGCTGTATTATCTGAACAATGATCGGCAACAATATGAACACTGAAAAGGTTTGCGGGATAGTCTAAAGCGCCCAATCTCTGAACTGTAGTGGCAATAACGTTCTCTTCATTGTGGGCTGCAATAGCAATAGCAAAACGATGTTTTGAACGTTGTCTTGCAGTTTTCTTTGGCAACACGATGCGCATTGATGCTAATGCCAGCAGAACCAGATATCCCAAAGGAAAAGAAAAAATGAATAATCCGATACGGGAAATAAATTTCATCCGGGTTAGTTTCCTCTTTCTGAATTGATATTTACCCCACATAAGGGAGGGGGGCATCTTCCTTTCGCGCCGCTTCCAGAGCCAATAGAGAGTCAACAAAGAATTTCGTGGCCCAATTGGGATACTTAAACCGTTCATAAGTACCGTAGATTGGATAAGAACCAGGGATTGCGCCCTGAATATTGGTGTTTGTAGTATCCAAACGTTGGGTGCGGGCTACAAACTTGATGATCCTGTCGGCAGCGGTGTAATAGATTTGCTTATTTGTAACCCTGTAAAAATGTAGCCAAAGGATGCCCATTTGACAGTTGCCGGTCAGGCAGCTTGAACGACTCGTTTCACGCCAATTTGAGCCGTAGGTGCTGGCAAGGCTGCCATCTGCTCGTTGGCGAGCCAGAAGTGCGTCTGCCATCAAACGACTGGCAGCCAGATAGCGCTCTGCTTGAAGCAATTGGCCACATTCAAAGAGACCTTCAGCCGTGTAAGCCAGGGTGTGCGTAAAAGGGTCTTGTCCTTTAACAAAAGTGCATTTTCGGAACCAACCGTCAGCGTTTTGCTGTTGAATTGCCCACTCCAGATTCCGCACAGCAGCCCGAAAATGGGAATCAACGCCGCTGTGGTGATGCAATCTGAGCAGCGCCCAGGAAACCCGGGTGTCGATTACTTTCTCAACACCCAAATGCTGAAATTGTTTCCAGGAGCCCGCTGTATCTTGTACAGAGGCCAGCCAATCGCCAGCACGTACAGCCGCTTGCAGGTAATGCTCATCATTTGTGGCTTCATAGGCCGCTAGCCAGCCAAACATCACCTGCCCCGTGTCAAAAACAATCGGGGTGGATTTTGAACCAGCCTGCCAATGGATCACGCCACCTTCGGGTGTTGCGTTTTTTAATAGATAATTTGCCAGCGAGAGTCCCAACGTTTTTAATTCAGGACAATCAAGGGCAATTGCCAGGTTGAGTAAAGATGGAATGGTGTACCCCGTGGTTTCGGGATAAGAAGGCGCCCAGCGACCGCGCAATAAATCATACCCTTTAGAAACACCCCCATCACCGGCAACACGGTGCGCGTGTTTTATCCAGTCGACAGCCATCGCTAAACGTTGGTTTATTGTCAAGTTGTTTGATACTGCTGGAGAAAATCTATTGAATAGAAGTGGAATTATTTGAAGGAAGGAGATCATTTTTTTACACCATAATTAGCTGTAGATAAAGTATGTTCGATGGGTTTGCGCCAGATGCCGCGCATGGTTTAAGTGTTTTCCTTGTTATCCTTGTGCGGCCAACGCCCGAAATTTTTTCTCCAGATCGGGGAAATATCTTTCCCACATAAACATCAGTTTCACTCTTGCGCGAGCTTTAGTCATATACCGGTTTCGGGTTGCGGGGGAAGCCATGAGGGTGTTCAGGTGTGCCGTCAGCGTATCCACGTCACCGGGGGAATGCAACAGCCCACATTCGCCATTTTCAAGCTGGTAATCAACACCGCCAGAAATTCCGGCGACAATAGCGCCGCCGAAGTACATCGCTTCGTAAATGGTGGTTGGCAACCCTTCTTGCTCCGATGGCAACGCATAAATAGCGGTTTCGCGGTAACGGTGATAAAGCCACTCGCCAGACAAAGCAGGTAGCAGGTGTACCCGGTTGTTTAATCCGTTGTCCTCAATGATCTGCTGCAATTGATCATAGTAGCTGCTAGAGACGATGGGGCCTCTGATCTCAACGCGCCAGTCGGGAAATGCATCTTTTAAGCGGGCGAAAGCCTGCAACAAATGATGAATGTTTTTGCGCTCAACAATTCGGCCGGCAAAAAATATTATGTGCTCTCGCCGGGGATGGTAGCCTGCTGCCGTCCACCGTGCCTCAATCGCTTTCAGATCGGCAAGCCACAGACACGACGGAACTTGCAGCACATCGGGTCCCCTAAAAAATTGGCGGGTGTGCGCAAAGGAAAATGGTGTCTCGGCCAGAATGATGCTGGCGTTTTTTATTCCCCAACGATACCTGAACATTTCCTTCAGGCAGCCCCAAAAATTGGGGGACGATTTGTACGCATACGTATCTAAACGCAGTACGTAAGGGCTTTTGAAAAATATTTTTGCCAACGCCAGTCCCAGATTGTGCCAATCCCAAACCGTGGTCATAACAATATGGTTTCGGCGCTGCTTCAATAATATCAATGCCAATTTTATCAGTTTGATTTTCTTTCCCGGCCCCGAAATTTTCCGCACTGGAACCGTGCCCCATGCAAATTCAATCGTCCGGTTTTTCTCGCTGGCTGTAGTAATAATCTCCACATTCCACCCGGCAGCGAGAAACCCTCTGCAAATTAAATAGGGCGCACGCATCGCCCCTGTTTCATCAAAATACTGGATGGCATAAGAGAGTGTTGGTTTTAAAGTTAGTTCTGGCATGAATCAACGTGGTTTCTTGAATTTAAATGGACAAAATGCTGCGCTTGCTTGCGCGCACTGCTTGCATAATTATTTTCATACTGGCCTTGAAGGTGAGCGTGGTTGTCAACAGATGGAAGGCGTTTTCTGCAATTTGCTGTCGCTCCGACTCGTGTTTGAGGTAATACAAAATGGTTTCTGCCAGTTTATTGATGGGAGCCGATACATAATGAACGCCGTCTTTGTACTGCGGGACATGCGGCAACAGCGGTTCCGATACAATAAGCGAGCGGTTGGGCGCGGCCATACAGAACCGCAATGAGTTTTCATCATACCAGGTACGCAAAATATTGAGCGTTATTTTGGTTCGATTTAATAGTTGGGTACGTTCATCGTCGAAAACAAAGGGATGCTCAATGTTGTCTATCATGTGAATGTCTACGCCGTGCTGCCGCAATTCGGCGCGCAGATGGTCCAGGATTTTGCTACGGCGGCGACTTCCCCGTTTGCCCATCCATACCACATCGATGTCCCGCTCTAGCTGCAGGTTGGCGTGCCATTCACCAAATGATCCAAAAGGGGCCACCCCAACAGGGATGCTATGCTGCTTGAAAAAATCTGCGTACACCGCCGAAATGTCTACCATCACATCAATGAGACCCCGTCGCTGGGCGTACAAAAAATCGCCCAGGTAGCGAAATCGCGTTAACCGATTTTCCAGCGGGGCCAGGTGGGCGGCATCCTGCGGGTGTTCCGCCGATGTGTTATAACGCCCCACCCACGACCGCAGCACCCCTAAAGGTCTCATCAGCGTCCAGGGTAATCTTAAATCGGGTAGTCCTTCTGTATTCCAAAAAACAACTGTGGGACGGTCAGGCTGTGGTAATGCGTGTAATCTTTCTAGCAGATGTAGATACTTGCCAAAGGGGCCGTAAAGAAAAACAACATCCACCGTGGTGGGTACCGGGTCTGTATCGGGAAAATACATAACGGTATGCCCCAACGCACGTAATTCTACGGCGATGGCCCTGCCAATTCCGCTCTCTTTTGTCCATCGAATCAGTGCGATCTTGTATCCAGCTACGGATTTTGCATCCATTCAGCACTCACTTACATTGCAGGCAGAGATTTAACCAGTTGCCAGTACCGACCGGCAAGTTCAAGATGCCGTCGTCGCGCTGGAGGCGCTTTGGCCCACGCCAACGGACTGACCAGCAGGCGAGACACAGCGGCAAGCAATAAAATCAATTTGTATAAAATGGCGCCAAACTTGCCGTAATGCTTGCGAAAATACAGCAGCTTGCCCTGATAAAGCCGCAAGAACATTTCCGCCGCCACCAGCCGGGTACTCTGCCCGCCAAAATGAACAATCTGGGCTTGAGGCAACCAGTACAACAACCATCCGGCGCAAGCCAATCGGTAACACAGGTCAATCTCTTCTGAATACATAAAATATTGTTCATCCAGAAGAGTCCCCACCTGCAGCAACGCCTGCCGACGGATGAGCAAGCAAGCGCCCAGCAAGCTATCAACTCGACGGGGGGTGCGTACATCCCAACCCGCTTGCCGATACACACCATAGGGTCTTATTACATCCAGGTGGAACAGGCGCCAGAATTCGCGGGCAAGGGTCGGCGCGGGATAAGCCGACGGTTGCAGCGAGCCATCCGGGTTGAGCGTGCGCGGCCCCACTGCTCCCACCGGGGGATGGTCATTTAAAAATTGTACTAATTGCTGCAACGCATCCGGGTTCACTTCGGTATCGGGATTGAGCAGCAACACGTAACGGCCCGAACTTTGCTGAATAGCCTGATTGTTGGCGCGGGCGAAGCCGATATTGGCCTGGTTTTCTATCAGCTTAACTTGCGGAAAATCCTGCCGCAGCATTGCCAGTGTGCCATCGCTAGAGCCGTTATCTACCACCCAGACATCAAATTCGCCAGCCGGTGGATAGGCAAATACCGCATCCAAACAGATTTTCAGTAAGTTCCTTGTATTCCAACTGACAATAATAATTGAAACATCCATTGCAATACCCAGGCTAATGCTCAGGCTCCATTTGTTCCAGCGCTGCCAGTCCCCCTAAAAAAAGCCAGGGGAGCATGCTGGCACGAAAACCGCCCAGCGTAATATTATAAAAGAAGGGAATAACCCAGTCGCCCAACATTCCGGCCACCAATGTACCGACCACTCCTGCCAATGCACTATACACGTAAGCCCGCGCGAACCCCTCGGGCACCCGTTGACGCAACCGCCAGCCCAACAACGCAACCTCTGCAAAAAACCACAGGTACACCATTAACCCTAATATGCCAATCTGAGCAATAATATCTACATATTGGTTATGCGAGTTGAACTGCACGGCATACCCTCGAATACGAAATAGCGGTGTGTACCAGCGATAATTTGCCGGGCCAAGCCCCAAAATCGGATTTACTTTGATGATTTCAGCGACAATGCGCCAGGCGTCCAGTCGAGTGGCATAGCTGTACTCGTCTGTTGTGATGAGGTTGGTAATTAAGCGAGGCGCCAGTGCCCCTCCGCCCAGCACCATCAGCGCCCCCAGTTTCCACGACCACAATGCAACCAGCGTCAACGCGCTGAACAGGGGAGGAACCCAGCCCGATTTCCAACCTTGATCGAGAACCATCCCCCTGTACAAAATCAGTAATGCATACGCCGCTAACGCAATCCGCGCCGGCGACGATAATTTGCTATTGAAGATAGCCTGCCCCAGTATCAGCGCAATTAACCAGGTCCAAAACATACTGCCGGTGGTGTATCCTGAAAAGAGGCGGTTGGTGAAAGATTGCAGCGGGGTGATCAGCTCACTCAGAATATACAAACTCCCCACAACCAGAAACGCTCCAACCAACCATTGCAACCATAACACTGTTTTTATTTGGCGACTGGTTAAAAAATACACCAACACCGATAAAATAAATAGAGACAATCCTGCAGCCTGCGCTCCCAGCGGGGCGGGGCGGGCAAACGGGTACCAGGGGAGCTGCCCCACGCCAAACGCCAACAGTGAAATGAGCGCCAACCCAATAAGTGGGTAATAAGTGCGCGAGGCAGTAAGTCCCAGCGGGCGCTGATTAAAAATAGTGTCTACCAACCATACCCCAAACACTACGACCA
>CAYPUV010000073.1:0-5127 GCA_964413895.1 uncultured Anaerolineaceae bacterium | reverse complement strand
AGCGGGCGCTGATTAAAAATAGTGTCTACCAACCATACCCCAAACACTACGACCAACACGACCAATCATAAACTCACTTTCCTTCTGCACGCTGTAGTTCACGCAACCCTTCCCGGTAGCCACGGAACATGTAGCCGCCATTCACCCACCGGTACAGTGGGCGCAGCAGAACAGGCGACGGGTAATATTGTTCCAGCCGCCTCACCAACTGTTCCACACTCGCCAAGGCAGGCCGGGAAGAAGCGAGGTGGCGGAGCAATTTGCGGCTAATGAGCGAGAGCGGGTCTTTGCCCCAGACGATGGGCGTTTTGTCACCCAACATAGGAACGTGCGGCTGAATTTCTGGATATTTCTGAAAAAGTTTGACGGCTGATTTACTGGCTTTGTACCATCGTTCGGCAGTGCGATGCAAGCTTGTCGCCGCCGCATCGTGATGAATGGCCCTGGCAGCGGTGCTGCGCAAAATTCGATACCCGGCCCGGTAGGCGCGATAGCCAAAATCTACATCATCCCAATTGGGCCATCCGCCAGTTGGGTCCTGGAATTTCCCTAAAGTGAAGAAGTGGCTTCTGCGCACCGATAATAACCCGGTAAAGCATTCCACAAAATCTATTGGGACAGGGCTTTCTTGCATTTGAAGCGCTGTTGTTGATGACACAAAATCAAGTTTAATACGCTCACCGTTGCCACCGGTGTCAGCAGGGACACCGGCCAACAACGTACCCACAATGATGGACTGAGTTTGTTGACGATGTTGCTTAACTAAAACGGCGATTGCTTCCGACGCCAACTCAATATCATCATCTATGAAAATGAGTAAATCACCCTGAGCGCGAGTCGCTCCCAGGTTGCGCGCCATTGTAGCGCCGCGATTTGATTGTTTCACATACGTTAGCTTGAAAGGAAACTCAAACATCGCCACAGTAGATGTATTGTCAGTAGAACCATCATCTACCACAATGACTTCAAAATCAGCATAAGTCTGTTGAGATAAGGCACGCAACACAAGTTGCAATGATTCAAATCGATTGAACGTGACAATAATGACACTTACATACATCTTAATTACCTGAACTTCATTATAACATGACACCGGCAGACAAAGGCCAAGAGGATTTTAACCATTCGGCTGCTGTTGCTCCCTGCATTTTTCAAAGACGTTCAACAGTTGCGCGAGGTACTTCTCTGGAGCAAAGTGTTCTTGCACAAAAGCTCGCCCGTTGGAGCCAAGTTGAGCCGCAAAGGCGCGCTGATTGAGCAGCGTCTCAATTTGAGTCGTCAATTGCTCAATATCTCGTGGGGCAACGAGCAACCCATTCCATTTATGTTTGAGCCAATCAGAGATGCCGCCCACGTTGAATGCCACTACTGGCCGGCCATAAGATAACGCTTCAACACCTACTTTACCAAACGGTTCAGGCATCAGCGTAGGCATTACCACCAATGTTGCCGTTTGATAAGTGGCTTGCAATTTTGCCTGATCGATCCAGCCCAAAAACCGCACCCGGTCAGTCAACCCCAGATTGCGCGCCAGATTTTCGTATTCTGTTCGCTGCGTGCCGTCCCCCACTATTAAAAGCTGGCTGCGAGTTTTTACGTTGACAAACGCCTTTAGCAGATGTGGAAGCCCTTTTTCAATCTCCAATCGCCCTACAAACAGCACAACCGGCGGGTCGGCCTGCGGGGTGGTGACCGGATGTGGGTTCTCAAAATGCGGCGGCAACGTGATGACTTTATCTGGGTCAAATCCGTTTGATACAAGCAGCGTGTGCATATACTTGCTGGCAACCACAACACAATCAAACGATTTATAAGCCGCCATATATTGTTGTGTGGTGCGCATAATACGATAGACACTATGGGGATGGCGAGCGCTGGCACATTGACGCAGGTAAATTCTGGGGATGCAGCCGAGGCCAAACGGATGGGTACAAATAACATCATCACGACGATAATACTTCCCTAAACCAGGGCAAACAGGGACAAACCCATGCACATAGGCGACGGTTGAGGGTACACGGGCCATAACTTTTAACAAATCCGGGGCATATATGGCATGCAAATAAATGACATCCGGTTTTTCTCGCTGGATGATGTTCAGGATAAGCGTTCTGTCATGGGTTGGATTTTGGGTTATCGGAACATGGTAAATTGACTGTCCTTCAGTTGCTGGGGGAGTATAGGCATGTTGTCGACGATAAATTACCGTGCTCTTATGGCCATGAGCCTCCAACAAGGCTGACAACTCAATAACATACGTTTCAACACCGCCAACTGGAGCGAACATTTCGGTAATGTGTAGAATATGCATTATTCCAAATACCCCAAATCTCGCAGACGGCTGACAATTTCATCATCCAGGTCTGGTGCGGCGAACGCTTCTGCGGGCATAGTTCGGGCCACTTTTTGCTGGTGCGCTTGCACGTAAGTATGCATCTCAGCCACAATTTCCGGTTCCTGCCGGGCAATGTTGACTGTTTCAGCAGGGTCAATTTGTAAATTGAATAGAAACGGTCTGTCGGGCTGGCGGCTGTTCCAAATGTATTTGTACGCTTCAGAACGAACGGCAATAATATGCCATTCAGCGCGCCACATTTCGCTGATAGATACCTCAACGTCATAGGCAGCCGGATGGCCATTAACCAGCGGCAGCACGCTTTGCCCCTCAATTTTTTCGGGAAGTGGGCAATCACATAAATCAAGGATAGTGGGCATAATATCCAGGGTGCGCATCTGATGGGTAATTACTTTCTCTCCCGTTATTACACCAGGAATGGTCATAATCAACGGCACACGCAAAATTTCATCGTACAAGTTATCCTCCCAATGCCCCCAGCGTCCGTGATCCAGCAACTCTTCGCCGTGGTCGGCAACCACAATGACAATGGTGTTCTTAGCCTTGCCGGTATGGTCCAAATAATCCAACAGACGGCCAATCTGAGCATCTGTGTACTGTATTGCTTCTTCGTACAATTGAATATAATGCGCCTTTTCGGCGGCGGAAATGGTGGCCCCCTTCCAGTTGGCGGCATGCAGGTGGGCCAGGTCTTGCCAAGCCCGGGCAATTTCGCGGGGGCGGGTGAGCGTCTCTTCTCGATGGTAGGGCCAGTGGACATCCATATAATGTGCCCAGGTGAAGAAGGGATCATGCGTTTCAACCAACCAGTCAAGCACCGTATCGGTCAGCTTTTCGGCAGAGACATAAAGTGGAGCGGGACGTGTACGCATCCCCAGCAAACGCGCTACAATGTGGGTGATCGGATTTCGCAGCAACCGCTGTCCTCCGCGCACACGGCGCAACGGCGGATTAGCTTCATCGGGAATCAAATCGGTAAAAGCTTCAAAATCCTGGTCGTAGTTGTAGGTTCTGCCAAGCAAGGGGCTGGTGGCAAATCCGGCAGTGCGATACCCGTGCTGAGCCAATGCGCCGATGGGTGAAGGACGTTCTGTTGCCAGCGGCCCCAAACAGCCACCGTACATAGCAGCGTAGCTGGATGTTAGTAGCGCCGGGAAGGCGGCCTGTGTCCATGAGCCGCCGGTGATGGCCTGGGTAAAGCGGATGCCGCGCGCAGCCAGTTTGTCTAAATTGGGCGTAATTTGGCGAGAGTTTCCATAACAACCCAGTCGGTCGGCCCGTAAAGTATCTATGGTTAGCAAAAGAATGTTCGGTTTATTCATAATAATCAACCAGGGGCACAATTAATGAATGACAGATAATCATCTAACCTCCATCCTCAACGATCATCCAGAAGTACGTTTCAATTTCGTCTACCATGCGCGAAAAGGTAAAATGTTCTTCCACTGTTTGGCGGGCGGCTTTGGCCAGGTTTCTGCGCAACGTGGGGTCGGTGGCAAGCAAGCGAATTTTGTCCGCCAGCGCGTCGGGGTCTTCCGGCTCAACCATTAAACCATTTTCCCCATCAACCAGAATTTCCGGTGTGCCGCCGGTGGGCGTGCCGATAACCACCAGCCCGCTGGCCATTGCCTCTTGGGTCATCCGCGCCAGGGGCTCCGGCCAAATAGAGAGCAACAGCAAAACATCGTGTTTTGCCAGAATAGCAGGCATATCTTCACGGGGAACCTGGCCCCAAAATTGAACGGCGTTTTCCACCCCCAACCGATTAGCTTGATGTTTAAGAACGGTTACGTATCTTTCAGACCCGCTGCCAACAATGGAAAGCTGCACCGGAAAATCTGCCCGCCCCTGCCGCAATTGCGCCAGCGCTGCAATGGCCGTGTGAACTCCTTTGGCCGGCGACAGTCTTCCGGCATAGAGTAACCGCAACACTGGCGCTGAATGATGACCATTGGGCGTAGCAAATATTGCGGGGTTTACACCATTGTGCACCACTCGGGTGTGGGTCGGTGCGATGCCCGCTTCTTTTACCAGGTGGTCTTGGACAAATTTACTCACACACAAAACGTGTTCAAATGCCAAGTTATTGCGGGTGCATCCAATGAACAGTGTCTTTTTTAAGAGCGTTCCCAACCAACGCTTGGCCCAATTTTGCTCCGGCTTGTTTTCTGTTCCCAACCAGTACGCAGTGTGCGCATCAAGTTCAGTGGGCCAATAGCTGGCCATATAATACACCACCCGTCCCGGCAACAAGTGCTCGGCGTGTTGCGCCAAAGATACCGGCAGGTTCCACATACCATTGATAAAAATAATGTCCGGTTGAGAGCGCTGCACTGTTTTGGAAAGGGCCATTTTGTTTTGGCGTTCATCCCAACGATGGGTTAACGTGTAATACGGGCGATAATACACATGGTCGGAGCTTTCCAACTGGAGAATCCGTTTTACCATCGGCTCTGGGGCCGGCGCTTCAGCGGCACGATAGTTGCTGGTTAAAACTTGCACGGCATGTCCCCGATGCTGGAGCGCTTCCGCCACATCGCGGGTGAGTTGCTCCCATCCGCCAACTTCAAGCGGGGGATAATAGTTTGAGATAACCAAAATCTTCATCCTGCCACCTATCGTCGCTGCCAAAATTGCAATGCCACAATCCCAAGCACCAAAAACGCCGATGCCCCGATGCCCAATCCAATCGCCAGTCCCGGTGATATGGCGGCGCGGGTGGGTGGCGGAGCGCTGTCAGAAAAGCGCAGTACGGTTGGCGTGAGCAATGC
>CAYPUV010000072.1:0-16285 GCA_964413895.1 uncultured Anaerolineaceae bacterium | reverse complement strand
CCCCGCCCGCGGAGCCAACTACTGGCGCCTCCCGGTTCACCCCCACGGGCCTGGGGAATTAGCAAGTTCTGCAAAACGCGCAGGAACGGGTGGACGGTTCACCCCCACGGGCGTGGGGAATTATCGTATTTTGTGGTTTTGTCAAAGGGTCATCACGGTTCACCCCCACGGGCGTGGGGAATTAGCACCTAACGTCCCCGCAACTCATCCAGCGCAGCGGTTCACCCCCACGGGCGTGGGGAATTATGCCACCCCCCAGCGCACGTACTCGTCCGCGTCGGTTCACCCCCACGGGCGTGGGGAATTAAGATAAAGGTACTGCTAGCTCTGGTTTTTGGCAAATTTTCATCAGATTCCCAAATGTTTCAGGGCATCTTCTACGGTTTTTATGTCGGACACATCATCGCTATTACCATTCTCTTTCTCTTTTTTGGGCGGCTTGCGCACCAGGGTAATGCCTTCAAAATCAACCAATTGGCGACTGCTATCCCCCCAGCTTCTCATGGCAAAGTGTTGTTCGTTGTTGGTTGACCAAATTTGAATGACGCCGCCCCGACCCCGTCCTTTGATGCACTTTTTCCACAGGTGTTCACGTACCAATGCCGAAACATGCCCCACAAAAACGCCGGCCTTCGGCTCTAACAACCAACGGGTTAATTCGCCCCGCAACGCTGGGGGAACTTTTTCCAGTACCATTACAACCATATTACACCTCTTTTTGCGCGCCAAACAAGTTTGTGTCCGCTTCACCCCACCACGGGGTGGGCACGCCTGGGTCGGTATCCGGGTTGGGCGCATCATCGGGAATGATGTTTTCTGTTTGTAAAATGTGGTCAATATCTGGCAAGATGCGCTGTAATAGTTTTTCTTTTTTGAATGTCTCCCGACATGCTTCCCGAATTCGTTGTTCCAACTTTTCTGTTCCTTTGGCAGTAACACGAAAGGCTAATGGGATGGTGATGTCGGCTTTGTACAGGTCGGCGATGTCGTAAACAAAGGATAGTTGTTTCCCGGTATGGATGAAACCTAGTGCAGGAGCATAGCCGCCAGAGACAATGGCGGTATGACACAAGCCATTGAGCATAGCATTCGCAGCGGAAATAGCGCGATTGATGGGGTCAGCATTCCCCCAATTTCCTCGATCATAGCGTCGTCCATGCCACAGGATACCGGTTTCTCGGCTGGCTGTGGCGTACGCTTCGCGTACTCTTGCGCCTTCTTTTCCACGCACTTGCTCTAATGTCAGTGTAGATGAAAATTGTTCCTGGAAGCGAAATTGATACATCTGCCGAACTACTACCATCCGTTTGTCTGGGTCTGTTGCCAATTCAGCTTGTTTGAGAAGGCGATATGCTTTGCGGGTTTCGCCGATGCCAGTGGCATACATGCGCGTGCCATCTTGTCCGCTCCAAATGACTATGCAGCCGTTGTCTGCCAGCGCTTTGATGGCGGCATGGGTAACGGTGGTCCCCGGTCCCATCATCAGCACCGAAAGATTGGCGGCGGGGATGGGGGTAAAACCGCCGTTTTTATCGATAAACGCTACCGATTTTGCATCTTGCTCCAACCGGCCATGCTCCAAATATAAATAGCTCAAGCTATCGCGCAGTTTGGGCAATTCTTGTAGATTTCTCATATAGATGCACCTCCATAAAATATCGTTGGCATCCAATGAACCAGATATTCAGTTGTTAAGGTGCGATTTTTTCGGTTGAGCCACACTGTGACCCAACCGAGACGGGTATCTGGTTCGCCGGTATAGGATGGGCTATCCGGGCGCAAGCGAAAGCAACCCACAGCCGAAGGCTTTGCCGCTGCCAATGCCACTACGCAGAGCTTGAATGAACTTATCGGGATCAGTTACCTGTAGCCGGCCTTCAAAACGCACGGCAAGCAAGTTGAGTTTGTGTCGGTTTTTGGTGTACCCGGAAATAATGCCTTCGTTGGTCAGGTTGACCCCCAGCACGGCAAAGCCACCATTTTTTGCTTTGCGATGCAGCCAAGCCAGTTGTTCTTCTTCGCTGTACAGACCGATGCGCTGCCCTTTTTTGTGTTTTCCATTGGGGGCATCGCGCGTCAGCCGTTTAGTAGGGTTAGCGCGCAGACGAAAGTAAAGCTGTTGGCCGTCCACAAAGCGGGGTTGAAATTCTTTAAAGGCCGGATTGGGAGCAAAGGCGGGCAGCAGGTAGCCTTCCGGGTTGGGCAGGTTGTCCCAATTGGGCTTCTTTTCTGATTGCACCAGCACCACCAGCTTTTGTTCGGCGGCACGTCCCAGAGTATCCCACCGGAACAGGACTCGACCCGGCCCGCCAGCGGCCTCATCTGGAAAGGCTTTTAGCAGGGTGCGGTGCATTTCGTAGGGATTACTAAACTCCCGCCGCATCTGCCGCGAGCGGGGGTTAAGGGTAAGTTGCGAGAGGTACATTTAAGCCTCCTCTTTGTTGCTGGAGATCTCGAAGGTTTCTGAAACTTCCGAGGGTTGTTCTGGTTGAAACGGCGGTTTATTGATAAATCTGGTACTCACTCGCCGGGGGGCAAACTTGCGCTCACCTTTTTCAAAGCTGATGGGGTGATCTTGCCGTACCTGAGGTCCGTTGCCATCATCAAACACCACCCGAACTTTATCATCCAGATGATTATATTGACTTTCCACCGTACCCAGCCAGGGGTAATTTTCTAACACTGTGAACAGCCCCTCGTCTTTTAAGCCATCCGGCAGATAAACCGGCAGTGAGGGCGGGCAGGCTTTGCGCCCCAAACAGAGGCTCCAGTGGGGGGTTTTCAGGGCGGTGTGGAGTTGGGTGAGCAAGGCTTTGTCCCCTTCCAGCCCCACCAGAAAGGCGGCGTCGGAGAGGTAGTAGCGGGTTGAGGGTTCGGTTTTTTTTGTGCCGCCGCCTGCCTTCAAAATATCCATCGCCGTGTGAAAGTCGCGCAAAACGTGGCCCTCTTTATCCACCCGCACCGCCATTGTGAGCGCGGCCAAGTCATCCACCGGCTCCCAGCGAGGACGGCCTAGGGCAGCGCACAACAGACCAATAATGCCGCTTTTGCTGGGTTCGCGTCCGGTGGTGCGCACTCCAAAACGGCTTTGGGTATCCCAGGCTTGCAGGGGGGCAACACAGCGCAGCAGTAAGGTTGCCATGATCTACTCCTGCGGTAAAACGGTATTGACGGCTTCAATCCAGCCGGACAGGTTGGGTTTTACATACGGCTGTAATGTGTTCAGCGAATCCTGATACTGGTCGCTGTAGACCGCCACAGCTTTAAATTCCGCATCATCACGGGCGCGAGTGAGGTTTTCCCAAAATTTATCCAGGGCTTCAATAGAAGGTTCAATCAGTCCGGTGTCTCGACGGGGGTACACAGCTTTTTCAAAGGCATTGGCCAGATTCCAGCTTTGTCCATCGTCACGGACTACGGCTATGGCCAAACTGGTGGGGTTTTGGGCGGCAAAGCTATTTTGTTTGCCGGAAGGAATGGCGTCAATGGCGGCCCGCAGGAAACCTTCTACAGTACGGCGGGCCAGAGACACATTACCATCCAGATTTTTGACCAACTGCCCCCAATCTAACCGGGCGTAGCGGTAGAAACAAGCGCTGTTGAAGCTGGTAAAGCCGACCATACCCGCGCCTGCTTCTTCATCACCTTCATCGGTAAGAATTTGTCCTCGTGAGACCAAATCATCTACCGCCGTGTAGTAATCCATTTCCATTGTGATACGGTGGGTGGAAATGGCGTGAGAAACCTGACAGGCGGCGTCAATATTGAGTTCGGGCTGGTCTGCCAGCATCCGGCCAAACAGGGCAATATCGGGGGCGCTGGTGCGTTTTTCAGTGGTTTTAATCAATGGTTTAAGCAGGTTAGCAATAGTCTTGTCTTTCTTTTCTGCTGTTGCCGCCGCCAGCACTTCATCCCAATTATCAAGGATAATTTTGATCAGTTCTTTAATTTCGCTGGGGCTGATATAAACCAAAACGTTAGTGCGGTCTGGTTTCTTCTTATCCATATTTTCTTTTTTACTGTAGTAAGCGGCAGCAGTTGCCACGGCTACGACATGCGCGTCATCGCTATTTTTGCCAGCCTCGATGAGCGGTTTTTTCAAAAGCTCACTCATCCAACGGGTGCGCTCGCCCAGTTCGGTACCAGTTGTTTTTTTAAACACCGGCTCATAACGAATGGCCCGCTTGAGCGACTGCGATGAAATCCGCGCCCGGCGCTGGCCGCCAAACTCGCAATCTTTGGGGTTGTTGGTATCATCCCGGTTGAGATTTGAGGGTACAAAATTTTGGATCATGTGTAATTCAATAAACATTTTTGGGTCTCCTTAAATTTTAATGTTGGTTGTTGTATTTTATTGAGGGTTAATGAATAGCTACAAATTGATTTGGCAACACCGGTTTCGTTATCACCGCCGTCCGCCGAACGTTAAAACGTCCGGCTAATATAAGTTAAAGCCCTGACGGGCTGCGGGTTAGCTCGATAGAGCTTCCACCTGAATCAGCCCTGAACTTTAGCTCGGGGTGGACACCGTTGTCGCAGATTCTTCCTCCGTCTTAGACTCATCCGCATCCCGCCGCCCCCAAAACGCTCTGGCCCAACGTTTTTGGACATCAGGCTGTCTGTAGGGATTACCCCAATTGAGAACATCATGCATTAATTGATGCCAGTTCACATTCACCTCTTTGGCCTTCAAAAAGCTAATCGCCTGCCGTAAATAAAAATGTAAATCATCGGGGTGGGCGGTGAGCAAGGCGGTAAAGCGGCGCTCAATAGCCTTATTTTTCTCCGGGTCGGGATCGAGGGTACGGGCAAAGTGATGGCCCAAATTTTCTCCCGTCCCTTTCTCCGGGTGCAGGCCATACAACGAGGCCACCAGGTAGTAACTTTGCTCCACCCAATTGTTGGCATTGTTGGGTAGAAAACGGACCACATACGGGTGCATCTCCGGGGCGTGGCCGGGCGGCTGGCCCAGGCCCCGGCGCAGGGCAGCCAGGGCGGCCCGGTCTTCGGCCAGGGATTCAAGGTAGTTGATAAAATAATGCTCTTTGGTACTCATACAGCCATTTCCTCCTGTTCTGATTTTGGTAAAACTTCGCTCAAACGATAGTAAAGATAGCTTCGTCCCTGTTCTACCGCCTTGAAGGATTTGCCATCCGTGCCGACATATTGGGTGGCTTGCTCAAAGGCATCAAGGGCGGTTTTACGCAAGGTGGTAAACCACTCACCCATTACCGCCTCACGCTCTTTTTGGGCTAACTCCACCATAAAGGTTTGGAAGGGAATATCTAAACTGACCCAATAATGGCGTTCAATGCCGGTGTAGGCCACCCAATTGTTGATGTCGGCTTTGGCATTGGTGTTCAGTTCACCCCACTTTTTGGTATCGGCATCGGGAATTTTCAGAAACATCCCCACTCGCCGGGCCGATTGCACCAAATCGAAGGCCAGGGCTGAGGTACGTTCCAACGCATCAGCTAAAGTGTTCACCAAACTATTATCGGTAAGATAAGCCAATGGCAAGGGCAGGCGTTCTTCCCGAAAAAAGTAAACTTTGGCCTGTTTTTTCGACATGCCCAGAGCAATTGAACGAAATATTCGCTGACGTTCCAAATGCCCTTCCTCAACTAAGTACCGTAACCAGTCAAAAGTTTTGGGTGTCCGCAAGGGGTCACTGTCTTGAAAGCTCAAAAATGTTGCACTGTCTCGCCAGAGAATTTTATTTTCGCTAAAGTTGGTGGATAAGGCCCCCAGTTTTTCATCTTTTCGATAATGTTTCATTGTGTCCAGAGTATTGGGGTCAACTCGCAGAGCCGGCCCCATTGTCATTGACCGAACCACAACGTTGCCCCCAATTTTCTCTGGCTCTAACAAAATTCGCCGGTTTTGCCAGGTTAAGTAATCAAGATAACCCAATGGTATATTTCGTTCGGGTTCAAAGGGGTTTTCCATTTCCCAAGCCGGTTTATCGTCTTCGGTGTGGGTAAAAATGTCATCATCTGGAGGGTACATCACCATATTCAGCAATAAAGTCTGTTTAAGATTGTCACCTTCTACCAAAAAGATAATGCCGCTGGCGCAAGTACCGTCTGTAAAAGTTTTACCCTTAATACCAGCCAAGCCTGCCAGGCCAAAGGCTTGCGCCGTAATTAAGGCGCGGGCGGCCTGAGCCGGGGTTAAAATTTCGCCCTCTTGTTCAGTGTGGTGGTCAAACAGGGTAGCGTTGTTGCCGGCAGCCCGGTCATGACTGAGACTAATGACTGATTTCGACTTGACTCGCTTATCGGGGGCCTGATAAAAAGGCCGTTCTGTATCAAACAAATCAAAACGATGATGCCATTTATCCAAATAGGCATTGAGTTTATTTGCCTCAAACTGTTCTGCTTGCCATAAATCAGCCCATTTCTCATCATCTTCAGGGCCGAACACCTGATGCAAAATTGCCAGCAACAGACGGTGCAAGGCTGCGCTTTGCGGAGGCGAGTCCCCGGCCAAAGTTTGGAGTTGGTGGGCTTGGGTTAGCGCCTGTTGCAAACTGAGGGTTTTAGCCTTGCCGTCTAACCCAATACAGGGCAACCATACTTCATCAACAAGATTAAAAGAAAATTCTTGAGTCATACGTCCTCCTGTTTAATAATTTCCAAGCCAAAGGTACGGTTTAATTTTAACGTGTATTTTGAGATTTTTGTATATTGGCCCTCCTCAAAAATGACTGTCCGGTAATGACGTAATGCCGCTTGTTTTTGCCAGGCTGGGGGCAATTCCTGATTAAGAAAATGATAGAATAGGGTTTTGTGTTGCACGGTAATGGTGTTTTGTTGCAAATATTTAAGCTGTTGAAATGGTGCTTCTTCTTCCATATTAATTTCAAGTTCGCCGCTTTCCGTATAAATAAAGGTACGACCATCTTTCTGGTGCAGGCAAATGAGTGATATACCGGTATCAATATCACGGGTTTGGGCGCGGAAAGTTTTATGAATTTCGGGATTGTCTTCATCCAAGCCCGCAATGCTCTGTTTGAGTAAGCGTGATTTGCCGGGAGCCAAAATCAATTGTCCCTTAGCCTTTTGTCTGGCCTCACCTTCTCTCTTCTTCATCTCTTTTTCAGCCGCTTTGATGGCTTCAAGTTCCGTGTCAGACACGCCCTGTAGCAGAGAAATATCGCCATAAACCTGCTCAATCAAGGGGGTGGTAGCAGAGGGGAATGTGACGACGTCGCCCTGTGCTTTGAGGGCGTAAAAAGACCGCAACAGCACATAAGGCTCGTATACGTCGCGTTTGCGTTTGAATTGGGGGATAGCGTCATCGCCCATTTCAGGGGGGATAATGACCAGTCGCCGGGGAAGATTGTGCCGCTCCTCGGCGGAACGCTGGTGACGGTGCAAGCGCCCGGCCCGTTGGATAATGAGGTCAACGGGGGCCAGGTCGGTCAGCATCAGGTCAAAGTCAAGGTCAAGGCTTTGCTCAATCACCTGGGTGGCAACGACGATGGCTTTGTGCGGGCGTGGGGTGGGGTTATCTTTATCCGGCTTGCCAAACTTTGCCAGCACTTTTTGCTCAATGTCTTTACGCCACACCGGCGGAAAACGGGCGTGGAAGAGAAGCAGGTCATCTTTAAGAATGTTGAGAGCTCCGGCTTGCCTCGCGCCATCTAAAGCGCGGTAAATATCCTGCGCCCGGCGCACGGTGTTGCAAATAACCGCCGCGCAGCCGCCGTTTGCCAATTTCTCTTGCAAGTAGCCCAAAATATCGTCTGGCTCCCTGCCCACGTCCCAGTCCAATTGCACGATGACGTTATCCGGCTTGGGAAGTTCAATGAGGGTGGGTTCGCTATTGGGAGCGCCGATGGTCAGGCTGGGGTACTCACCGCTTTGGGTCAGGGTTTTGCCGCTGTAGGCTTCAACCAACCTGCGCCGGGTTTCGGCGGGCAAGGTGGCGGAGAGGATAATGACCGAAGCGCCGATGGCGTTGAGCCAGGTGAGCAAGCGTTCAAACAGGGTACTCATAAAGGTGTCGTAGGCGTGAACCTCATCAAAGATGATGACTTTATGACTGAGGCCAAAGAGTCGCACAAAGAAGTGGCGGGTTTGTAAAATGCTCATAAAGGTTTGGTCTACCGTACCCACGCCAAAGGGGGCCAGCAGGGTGCGTTTGCGGGGGGTGAACCAGCTTTCGGCTTGTACAGCGGTAGTGCGGTCTTTATCGTCGCCAACGGTTTGTAACTCAATCCTCTTTTTAAATTTATCTTGCCAGGCGGCTTGCCCATGAACCAGATGATAGTTAATCTTGGTATCGGGGTAGCGATGGTCGAGAAAATCACCGATACGCCCGTACATCTGGTTGCTGGTGGCCTGGGTGGGCATAGCCACGTACAGACCGCGCCCGGCGTTTTGTTGCAGCCAGCTATCAGCCAGATAGAGGGCGGTTTCGGTTTTGCCAATGCCGGTGGGCGCTTCCAGAATGAGTAGGCTGGGGGCCGGTAGATTTTGAGCGCTCTCAATGACTTTGGCCTGCACGCTGTGCGGAGCCTCAAAATTGAGATAGGCAAAGACTTCGCCAAAGAGGTGCGTTTGGCCGGTGGGCCGCCAGCCAAACCAGCCCAAATCGGCTAAAGACTCTCGCGCTTTTTCTAGCGAGCGCAGAACATATTGGCGGGTGGGCATAGCTTGTTCCACAAAGCCAAAACATTCTTTGTTGCGCGAGCCAAGCCAATCAGCCACGGAAACCAGGCCGGAGAAGATGGTCAGAAAGATATTCATATCGTTTTTGTTGGCGGGCGGGGCAGCGGCGCTTGGCGGGCGAAAGACGGCTTGAACCTCCCAGAATAAGTCGCGGCGGAGGGCGTCCCACTTTTCGCTTTCTGTCTCCAGACGGTCGGTTGCGCCGGGGGCAGGCCAACTGCCGTGATGCCCGCCAATGGCGATGGCAATTTTGTTGGCAAAATTTCTATCCAACTTTAACTGCTCCGGCAGTAAGGTTATCAAAGCCCATGTGGAGACCGTCCCGTGCGGAAAAGTTTTGTCGAAAGCTTTTTCACCGCTTGAGCTGTATAATTGGAACCCCGCTTCATTCATTTCTTTCAATAACCAATCCGGGCCGTACTTTTTTTGGTAGCCGGGAAAAGCTTTGCCAATGTCGTGCAGGGCGGCCAAAAAAGCGATGAATTGTCCCGCTTCATCCTGTTCAAGATTGAGCATATTGGCCAGCCGTCGGCGGATGCTGTCGGTGAGAACTTCATGCCACATCAGCAACGCCACCTGCCCCACATCAATCAGGTGATACAAGAGCAGGTGAATTTCATCTTTGTTATCCGGGTTGGTTTTGGCGTAGGGCAGATGATAATGGAGTTTAGTCATTGTTGTTATTGTTTGATAAAGGTTTCCTAAATTGATGGTAGTTTTCTTTAGGGCCTCCCGCAACCTCTCCGGCTCGATGACCTCACAATCGGCCCCCCAACCGCGAATCCAGGGGAGCATTTCTTTAGGTTCGGCAATTTTGGCCCGCCATATCAAGGAACCGTCGGGCAATTCGGTTAAATCTTCGCTACGGTGCCACTGCGTTTCTTTTACGCGTCTGGCGACATTACGGTGAAATTTTAGCTGTACTTCTACCGGCGCAGCATCGGTGTACCAAATGCCCCAGGCATCGGCCAACCGGGCCTGCGGGTCAAAGTCGGCGGGGATGGTGTAAGACTCGTTCAGTAACTCAATTCGTTCAATCCGCTCCAACTTAAAAGTACGAATGGCATCCGGCGGCCTGCGGTGGCCAATTACGTGGGTCGTCTGACCAATGGCGTAGGGTTCAATGAAATAAGGGGCAAAATCGTACTTGTAAACGTTGCCGTTATCCTCGTATCGATGCCAGATACGGACCCTCTGCCGGTCTGACCAGGCGCGGGTGAGAACTTCCAGGGTACGCACATAGTTGGCATCCTGCCGGCGGGCAGCATCGTCCATAACATTGGCCGAAGCCAACACATGCCGGCTAATGAGCGGGGCAAAGGTTTCCAAAGCGTTGCCCAATTTCCGTAGTGCGGAAGCCGCATAGGGATTGTGCCTATCGGTGCGAGTGGCCATCAGCCGGGTTGCCAGATGAACGGCCATTGCTTCGTGGACGGTAAGGCCAATGTAGTTGAGATATTTGTCCCGGTTGATTTTTATCAACCCGTCATCATCATAAATGGGAACAGGGGAATCGTGCCGTCCACTTAATTCATCAATATATCGTCCCACAGTGGAACGATTTACCCCCAAACGGCGGGCAATTTCAGCCCGTTTTAAACCCTGCGGGTACGCGATGAGTAATTGTTCCAGTTGTGCCAGACGTTCGCTTTTATTCAATGCTGATTCCATGGCTTTCCTCTTTCTGAAACTCCGTTTTAATTGACTTCAGTCTATCACGAGTGGCGCTAAAATCCCGCAACACTGTTGCAAACCGGTTAGTTTTTTCGTTTAAATGGCCACAAGCCACCCCGCTTGTCTTCAAAATACAGATACCCCGCTTCTTCCATGCTGGGTAATCGCCGGGCGACGGTTGAGCGCTGCACGTTCAGCGCCCGTGACAGCTCCGCCTGTGTGATGCCCGGTTTTTGTTGGATGATGTGATCTGTTTTGTCAAATTCTTTTGTTTTTTTGTGCCAAAAGGCCATTGTTCCACCTCGCATGTTGATTTTTCATCAGCATACGAGGTGTGTGTTGCAACGAGTGCAACAAAATGATATTTGTGGCAACGAAATGCTATTACATTATAGCCATCGAAATCGAAATCTGCACGGACGGGTGACATATTTTTTCGACTCGTGGAAGGGCAGGGGGATGTGATATAATAAGGGCACCCTGGACGGACCATCTGAAAGGCAGAAGATGACGCGAAAACAAACATACCGGCTTTTCCTCACGACGATGCTCGTTCTATTGCCGGTTTTTCCGGTGTGGTCGCAATCGCCGCCGCAGATTGCCGGCTGCCTTATCTTTCCCGCTGATAATATCTGGAATACCCCCATCGACCACCTGCCGGTTGATCCCAACTCCGCGGCGTACATTAACACCATCGGCGCGAGCGGACACCTGCACCCCGATTTCGGCACGGAGTGGGCAGGCGCACCGATTGGCATCCCGTATGCGGTAGTTTCCGGCACACAACCCGCCGTGCCCGTCACCTTCGATTACAGTGACGAGAGCGACCCCGGACCGTATCCCATCCCCCCCGATGTGCCCATCGAAGGGGGCGCGGACAGCGACGGCGATCGGCACGTGCTAATTGTGGATAAAGATGCGTGCGTGCTGTATGAGTTATTTTATGCGTTTCCACAGGGGGATGGCAGTTGGCACGCCGGTTCGGGCGCGATTTTCGATTTGACCGGCAACGCCCTGCGTCCCGATGGTTGGACATCGGCGGACGCGGCGGGCTTGCCCATTTTAGCGGGGCTGGTTCGGTCACCGATACCCACACCGGAACAACACTCATCCCCGGCGTTTTTCATACTCTGACCCTCACCGGCACTGCTGATGGGAATGGCACTGTCGCCACCGCAACCATGCTAGTTGGCGGGTGGCAGGTCTATCTGCCGCTGCTGTTGCGATAACACAACTCGAAGCGGCGGCACACCACAGTTGCGTTACCACAAAAACTTTCCCAATTCAGCTACGTTTTTCTCCGTTAGATGGGTGCGCTAATTTTTGGCGAAGGTATTGATTGATACAGGTTATAATAAAACCCGCGTTTTTCCAGCAGTTCTACGTGTGTGCCGCGCTCTATGATCTCGCCGTGGTTCAAAACCAGGAGCATATCGGCGTTACGGATGGTACTCAAGCGGTGGGCGACCACAAACGAGGTGCGCCCTGCCAGTAATTTTTCCAACGCCTGCTGAATAAGCCGCTCGGTACGGGTATCCACACTGGAAGTCGCTTCATCCAAAATGAGGATGCGGGGGTTTGCCAGCGCTGCCCGCGCGATGGCGAGCAATTGCCGCTGCCCCTGCGATAACCCGCTCCCACGCTCGCCGAGTATAGTTTCGTATTTTTCCGGCAACCGCTCAATGAACGTGTCGGCGTGCGCCAGTTTCGCCGCCGCAACGACCTCATCATCGGTGGCGGTGGGGCGTCCGAAACGAATATTCTCCATCACCGTTGTGCTGAATAGAAATGTATCTTGCAACACGATGCCAATCTGTCGCCGCAGCGAGTGCAATTGCACCTGGCGCACATCGTACCCATCGATTCTCACACTGCCACCCGTCACATCGTAAAAGCGGGGGATCAGGTTGATGATGGTGGTTTTCCCCGCGCCGGTCGGCCCCACAATGGCGATGGTCTGTCCGGGTTCTGCCGTGAATGAAATACCCTTCAACACGGCTTGATTTGCCACATATGCCGCCGTCACATTGCTGAATTCCACCCGCCCTACGATGGTGGGCAGCAGTTGCGCATTTGGTGCGTCCACAATTGCCGGTGGCTCATCCAACAGCCCAAAAATGCGTTCTCCCCCGGCGATGGCGCTTTGAATGTTCGTCCACAGCACAGAAATTTGCTGAATAGGCTGGTTGAAACGCTGCACATAGCCCAAAAATGTTATCAGCACCCCCAGCGAAACCGCCGTGCCGAACAGCGTGCCATCGCCCAGCAGCGCCAGTCCACCCACGATGGTAACAATACCCAGTGCCACATATCCTAACGCTTGCAGTGTTGGCGCCAGCGCGCTGGTGAATGCCACCGCGCGGACGTTGGCATCGCGGTTAGCAGCGTTGATGATTTTAAAATGCTCGATGTTCTGGTCGGCGCGGTTGAACGCTTGCACTTCTCGAATAGCAGAAAAACTTTCTTGCAATTCGGCATTCACATTCCCAATTTCCGTCCGCGTGCGCCGAAACGCTTTGCGTGCCTGACTGGAAAACCACAACGTGGCAATGACCATCAGCGGCACAGCCGCCATACTCAACAGCGCAAACGGGATGCTTTTGGCGAGCATATTGTAGGCTATCCACGCCAGCAACAGCATCCCGCTGAAAACATTCACCAGCGCAAAGTTCAGCACCTGCTGGATGGTGCTGGTGTCGTTGGTGATGCGGCTCATTAAATCGCCGGCTTCATTTTCGGTATAATAGCCGATGTGCAATTGATGCAAATGTTGGAAGATGTCCACCCGCATATTGCGCAACACGTGCTGCCCCGCCCATGTCATAGCGAAAAAAGTCAATCCGGTGAGTAGCGCACTGCCGGCATACAATCCAATCAATATCAGCACCAGACGCCCCACACCTGCCAACCGTTCGGCGTTGGACAGATTCTCGGCGGGCAGCGAAAAGCCGCCGGTGCGGAATATGGTAGTGATGATTGTTTGAGTGAAGCCCTGCGGCGTGTGGCTGGGCGAAAGCCAGCAGTTGCGTTTGGTATTTTGCATACCGGGCAAAGTGGCGAAACTGCCGCCAAAACTGTTCGATGTGGTGGGGGCGAGATAGCAGTCCACCAGTTGTCCGGTTAATTCTGGACTGGTTACTTGTGCCCATGTAGAAACGATGACCAGCAAGGCGACAAAAATAAAAATGTGCCAATATGGTTTGAAATATTCCCTAAATCGTGTCAGCGTTTCGCCCACACGTTTGGGCTTGATGGTTTCTCGGTCCATAATGCGGCGCATATGTTGATTGCCAAACATAGTTACGGTTCCTTTTTTGGAGGTAGATGAGTTTTTATGCTATCCACTTTTAACTGTTTTTCTGTGGCACATCATCCACCAATTGCGAGTGATAAATTTCAGCGTAAAGGGGACTATTTTCCATCAACTCGGCGTGTTTGCCGTGGGCGACGATGCGACCTTTGTCCAGTACCAAAATTTGGTCAGCATTCATCACCGTGCTGATGCGCTGGGCGATGACAAAACTGGTGCGCCCTTCCATCAGTTTGTCCAGCGCGGCTTGAATTTGTGCCTCGGTGGTTAAATCTACGCTGGATGTGGCTTCGTCCAAAATTAAAACGTTTGGATTGAGCAGCAATGCCCGTGCAATGGCAATACGCTGTTTCTGCCCCCCGCTGAGCGTTGTGCCCCGTTCACCCACGCGGGTGTTGTATCCATCGGGGGAGGACATAATAAAATCGTGTGCGGCGGCGGCTTTGGCCGCAGAAATGATGTCGTCCATACTGGCATCGGGTTTCCCAAAAGAAATATTCTCGCGGATGGAGCCACTGAACAGCGTGGTTTCTTGCAGTACCACCCCAATTTGAGCGCGCAGCGAATCGAGCGTCACGTCGCGCAGGTCGAACCCATCAATGGTGATCCGCCCGGTGGTGGGGTCGTAAAAACGAGGAATGAGATTGATGATGGTGGTTTTGCCAGAGCCTGTCGCCCCCAGTAGGGCGACGGTTTCGCCGGGTTGCGTTTCAAATGAGACGTTTCGCAATACTGGGTCGCCGCTTTCAAAATAGCGGAAGGAAACATCTTCAAACACCACGTGTCCCTCAATCGGCGGCAGCGGGATGGCATCAGGTTTATCCGTTACATCATTCCTGGCATCCAAAATCTCAAAAACACGTGTCGCCGATGCAGAAGCTTGTCCAAATTGGGTGATAATCATCCCGAATTGCGCCACCGGCAAAAAGAGATACACCAGGTACAAACTGAATTCCTGCCATTGTCCCAACGTTAGCGTGTTACTGATGATTTGTTTGCCACCGAAATACATAGTGGTGGCCTGTCCCAAATTGGCGATCAGAAATACAACCGGGAACAAGAAGGTAAACAGGCGCGCAATCACCAATCGGCGATGCATCAGTTCATCGGCGGCGGTTTTGAATTTGGTTTGCTCGTTCTTTTCGCGGGCAAAAGCTTTGACAATTTTTATACCCGCCAGATTCTCTTGCAAAATGGTGTTCAGCGCCGATAGTTTTTGCTGGGCTTTGGTGAATAATGGTTGGCTGACAGAGCCGAATACGCCAAAAATCACCAGTGCCACCGGCAATATCCAGAGGGTGTACAGAGCCAGGGTGGCATTGGTGGTGAATAAAATAATGAGTGTGCTGGAAAGCAGCACAATTGCACCCACCAGTTGCAACAACCCCTGCCCAATGAACAGACGTACTTTTTCCACATCGTCGGTGGCGCGGATCATCAGTTGCCCGGTTTGGGTGCGGTCATGGTACGAGAAGGAAAGGTGTTGAATTTTGCCATATAAATCGTTGCGCAAATCGTAGGCCACGTGTTGCGAGTTTTTCTCTGCCCCATAGGCTTGCAAAAAAGCGAATACCCCACGCAGAAGGGCGAAAATCAGAATGGCAAAAACCGATTGCCACAGCGTGGTTGGCGCATCGTGCTGCATTTGGGTTAACCGTACGGTGACCTGCTCGATATTCAAATCGGGGGGGAACTTCAGAAAATCCAAAATTCGCGGGAGTAGCATCGCACGCATCGCGGCAGGAATTTTGGGGAGTTGTTCCAGCAGCATTTTTGCCACTACGCCATTGGTAATGGCATCTATCATATTGCTGACCATATGCGGCACTGCCAATTGTGCGGCGGTGGCAATCAACAAAAAAACGTAGGGCAGCGCCGCTTCGCCGCGATACTGCCACAAATAGCGAATAGCTCTGCTCATTGCGTGTTGTTGACGCGGAGGTTGTTTTGATGCTGGTTGTTTTCTCAAAAGGGTCTCCTGGGTTCAGTTTGGTTTTCCAACCGGCGCGCCGCCTCGGTGAGGGCGGTTAATGCCTGGCTGATGGTCGCTTGTTCGGCGGGAGGAAGCGCATTGGTCAGGTCTGCTAACCATTGGCGACGGGCTTCAATCCCCTCCTGAATCAACGCCTTTCCCTTTGGTGTGAGCGAGAGCTGTTTTGCGCGACGGTCGGTGGGGTTTTCGGTGCGCGCTAATAGTCCCATTTGCACCAACCGCTCGGTCATTTGGCTGGCGGCGGCGCGGCTGATGCCAATATGCTCACTGAGGTCTGATACGCCACAATCCCCCAGATGATGCAGACGCATCAGCGCGGTAACTTGCGATAGCGAAAGTCCCGATTCGTCCATAAAGCGTTTAAAATCTCGAACGGAGCGACGCATAAATACCTTTGCCCATTCATGTAAAACATCAGAAAGTGGTTTCGCGGGTAACATAGTTTGTCCCCCTGTATAGTTAAGTGAACTTAATTATATGGAGTTGATGGGTGTTGTCAAAATGAGGGGAAGGATGATTTATGGGAATTTGGGGATTGGTGAAAATGAGGCGGGGGGTTAATCATCTCTCAAATTATCGTATCTATTCAGTTACACAGAGAAACACGGAGAAAACACAAAGATACACTGA
>CAYPUV010000071.1:0-16363 GCA_964413895.1 uncultured Anaerolineaceae bacterium | reverse complement strand
TTTATCACCGGTGAACATTTTCGCCCGGCTCTTGCCAAAACTCATCGCCTGATTGCCCGCACCTTGTGCCTGGCGGAGGATAAAAAAGAAGAACAACCCAATCAGCAGTAAGGGAAGCAGTGTGGCTAAAATGCTTACCCAATTTCCCCAACGACTCGGTGGCGCAACCTGAACGTTGATCTTGGCCATCTGTTCGCTGGTAACACCTAAATTGCGGAGCGTTTCGCCAATGCCTACTTTGGGTTCTTTCCGCGAAACGATTGTCGCGCCGCCTTGCAGGGTGATTTTTAAATCATCTTCCTGCACCACAATTTCTGTGATTTTATTTTGTTTTGCCAATGCAGCCACTTCCGTCAGCGTTTTTATGTCGTTGGTGTCGCTGGTTAATAATAGCTGGCTGAAGAAAAATGCTCCAATGCCTACGGCAAGCAGCACATAAAATACACGAGTCCAATTCATAAATATTTGATGAACCTCCATCACTACACTACCCGGGCAAAGAACGGAGTTTTCTTCTCTGTTGGGTTTGTGAATATGGGTAAATAAGGTTTTTCAAGGGTACTATGTTGAACAATGCAAACACACCTAATCACTTTGACTATACCATGCGGGTATAGGGGTGTCAAACTATTTTTGGGGATAATGGTGAATTATGATGTTTCCGGTTGGGTCTCTGGCTCGGTTTGGCGTGATGCGATACTTTCTAACGCAAAGACCAAGATAAACCCAAATGCGGCAAGGCCAATGGCAAAGGCCACTTCAGGTGTAAAGGTGGTGGGCAGAACATTCGCTTGTTGAATGGGGATGGGCTGTCCATGTCGATCCAGAATGGTAGCGATGGTTTCTTTCCAGGGCCACACTTTGCGCAGAGACCCCAACATCAACCCGGTGAGCAGGGCAATGGTTACATTGTGATACCTTTTAAAGAGCCAACTCAAAACCTGGGCGAAGGTGATGATGCCAATGGTGGCGCCCATCGCAAAAATACCCAACGTAATGAAGTCGCGATTATTGACTGCACCAAGAATGTATTGATATTTACCCAGCAGCACCAAAATAAACGAGCCAGAGATTCCAGGCAAAATCATCGCACAAATTACAATTGCCCCGCTTAAAAAAATAAACCACGGCGCGGTGGGTGTTTCGGTGGGGACCAGGCCGACCAATACATATGCCCCAATTGCCGCCAGGGTAATCGCCGCAATCGTTTTCACGCTCCAATGGGTAATTCGCTTGCTTACCATTAAAACAGAGGCCAGCACCAGCCCAAAAAAGAAAGACCACAAAAGAACCGGCTCGTTCACCAGTAACCATTCCAGTCCCTTGGCCAGCGAAAAAACGGCCAGTAAAATGCCAACGAGCACCGAAAGCAGAAACTGCCACGGCACAATGTTCAAAGCAGCTTTAATTTTAAGAGAGAGCAAGAGTTTTATTACGTGTAAATCAATTGATTTTATTGAGTCAATCAGTTCTTCATAAATACCCAAAATAAAGGCCATTGTGCCGCCCGATACGCCCGGCACCACGTCGGATGCACCCATTAGAAACCCGCGCAGGACAATATTTAAATACCCCTTAATTGTTCGACGTGGTGAAATTTGATTGATTGTTGCCATTTAGTTATGATACCTTTCAACACCTTATTATTAATGTAGCATTATTCAACACAAACCAATAGAATACCTAAGTTGCACAATCTAGTCAAAATTGTTGTTTCGCTTCCGGAAAATCATCCGCCACCAATTGCTGATTTTATTTCTTCGACCCGCAGAGAAAAATGGACCCGCTACAAATAAAACAAACCATAGATGTTTTAGAGACACAACGTTCAACCCTGGGGCATACGGTGGTGAACACGGCAATAATGGCCCTGCGCAAACTACTTGGTGCACCACAGCCTGGGTCAACATTTTACCCGGTTGAACAGAAGCGCATCACTGTACTATTTGCCACCATCTCCGGTTTATCTGCTTTCACCGCGACAATGGACCAGAAGACGGCGTATCAAACGCTCAACGCACTGTGGGCACGATTGGATGCTGTAATAACGCAACATCAGGGAGATGTTGACGCACATTGGGGCAACGCACTCGTTGCTTATTTTGGGCTTAACGTGGCCCGTCAAAATGAGCCAGAGTGGGCAATTCGAGCGGCGCTAAATTTACAATCTACGCTACAGGATTTTCTTAGAGAATGGGCCGACAGGCAACCCGATTGGATGAGCGTGCCTGACCTTCAGTTGACTGTGGGGATTAATACGGGGCCGGTATTACGCGGTCAGTTCGGTACAGTTGCAAAAACGGCTGTACTGGGTGAGACGATTTGGGTAGCTAATCAACTTGAAAACAGCGCTGCGCCGGGAAGCATCTTTATTTCACAGCAAACCTACCAGCGTGTGCGCGGCGTTTTTTACGTTCAGCAGTTGGCTCCGATTTCGTTCAAAGGGCAAGCGCAACCGTTGAAAATCTATGCAGTAAAAGGGGCCAAACCTTACACCATTCGTGTAATTAGCCGCAGTGTAGAAGGGGTAGAAACGTCTATTGCCGGACGCAAGACTGAGTTAGAACAGCTTAAGCACGTTTTTTATACTGTGCGCCAGCAGCACCGCCCCGGCCTGGTAACAGTTGTGGGCGAAGCGGGTATTGGAAAATCTCGCCTGCTGTACGAGCTGGACCGCTGGTTAAGCCAGCAAACAATCAACATTAAACTTTTTCAGGGGCGGGCCAGCCAGCAAACCAATCAATTGCCGTACTGGGTAATTCGTGATATTTTTGGCTTCTATTTTGGCATCTTCGCCAGCGATTCCGCGCTGGAAACGCAAAAAAAACTTACCCAGGGAATTTCTGGTGTTACAGACCACGCACCTGATGAGATGGCGCCATACATTGCGCATTTGATTGGCTTTAACTTCCCCCTCAACCAGTATTTGCTTCCCCTGCTCAATAACCCGGCACGGTTGCATCAACAGGCAGTTGATTATGTGGCACAGTTCTTTGCGGCAATGGCCACCGACAACAGTTTGGTGATGCTGGTTTTGGAGGATATTCACTGGGCCGACCACGCCTCGCTACAACTGATTCAACATTTGGTAGCCGCAGAAAGTCAAACGCCTTTATTAATAGTCTGTTCTGCACAGCCGTCACTGTTTGACCATTTCCCTCATTGGGGGAAACACGAATCCCGCTACATGCAATTAAATTTAAAACCTCTGGCACCCGAAGAAAGTTATCAATTGGTCGATGACATTTTTCGCAAAATACCAGATCCGCCGGGGGAATTGCGCGCCAGGGTAGCGGAACGGGCGCAAGGGAACCCCCTGTTTTTGGAAGAGTTGGTGCAATTGCTGGTGGATAGAGGGACGATTGTACCGTCACCCGCGCACTGGCATATTGAACAAGAGCAATTGAAAAAAATAGATCTTCCCCAATCGTTGCCGGAGGTGTTCGAAGCTAGAATTAATTTGATCCCCCCGTTAGAGCGGGAGATATTGCAGCGGGCTTCGATAATTGGGCGTGCTTTTTGGAATGTTGCGGTAGCAGAAATTGGTGCAGAAGAGGCGGCGGAAATAGGTGTTGATATAATCAACGTGGTATTAGATAGGTTACAGGAGCGTGGACTAATCTTAAAGCGCAAAGCGTCGCCGTTTGTACAGACCAGTGAATACGTATTTAAACATACTCTGTTGCAAGAAGTTATTTACCGTACAATTCCCCGCGCTACTCAAGTTGCTTACCACCTGCGGGTGGCAGCGTGGCTCATCAAAAAAAATGGCGAGCAGGTAGATGCTTATGCCGCCCTGATCGCTTCTCATTACCAGGCTGCCGGAAAAGATGCTCTGGCCGCAGAATGGTTTACCAGGGCCGGTAAACAAGCACAAAATGCGTATGCGTTGCAGATGGCCGGAAATCACTATCGGCAGGCGCGAAAATTGTGGGTTGCTGCATCCGCCCTTACTGCCGGGCAGCGAGCGTTGCAAGCCCACACTTTGCTGAATATGGTGACAGTATTGCTGTGGCAAGCAGAAACTTTGCCGGATGAATCGCGCAAATTTAAGGTACTCCAATCAGCTTTAGATGCCGCCCAAAGCGGCGTGCAAATTGCACAACAGAAGCAACACCCCGCGTTGTTGGCCGCGGCCTGGTTGGCGATGGCACTGGCAACGGCACAAATACCCTCTGGAAAAACCTCGGTTGCCAATTCTGCCCAATGCTTTGACAGAAGCCTTCAATTTGCGGTGAGCGCCGAAGACTCATCACTGCGTCACCAGATTTTGCAATTGTGGGCAGAATATGAATTCAAACAAGGCCATAGAGAAACAGGAGAGAAATTGCTGCAACAAGCAAATACCATTTAATTGATATGTGATGCAGCCGCAATCTAAAAATATGGTATAATTGACAACACAGGGTAGCATACTCCAAACGACTTTTGCTTGTGCTGTTCGGGTATAGACGCCTAACGGTCAACGATGGTGTTTCATTTTCCCCATGCACTTCCCTTTCCCATTGGGAAAGAGGGAGCAACCGCGATGATGATGGTGAAGTAGGGTGAGTGAGAGCGAATAGTTATTAATTATGGTGGATTTACTGCAGCAAATAAACCTTATAGATAACATAGACGAAATGCTGGCTGTGGTTTTTCAGCAGGTAACATCAAAAATTGCCTGCGACCAGGCCATTATTTTCCTGCGCGAGAAAAATTATTTAACCATCGCCTCTGCTCACGGTGTAGCAAATTTGGCCGATATTCAAACCCTGTCTGTTGAACTCTATCAATCGGATTTTGCGCAACCACTGGTTAAAAATTTTACACCTCTACTAACCGCAGACTTGCAACAAGAAAATACCTGGTTCAAAGATGTCACAGATACCGCTAGCCGCAGTTGGCTTGGTGTCCCGCTGGTTGCAACCAATTCCTTGTTAGGTATTATCACTGTAGCCAGCAAACGCCCTGGCCTTTTTACAGAGCGTGACTTGCAAGCGCTGCATTCAATCGCCGGGCAAGCCGCCAATGCCATAAGGAATGCTAATTTGCGGAAGCGGCTGCAAAATATGCAACAGTGCTATACCAGCCTGTTTGAAGAAAGCTCAGATTTACTGCTTATTATTGACACCCTGGGCATAATTTTAGATGCCAATCGAAAAGCATGCCAGATTTTTCGCCGTCCCAAAGATGTATTGATTGGGAGCCACGTAGCACTTTTAGACCCAACATTAGATGAAGCATTTCAGCGACTGAGGGATGCATTAAAAACACGGGAAGAAATTACCGACGACCTGACGGCGAAAGATGCGTATGGGCAAACCGTTGCATTGGAAATTACAGCCAGGCGTGTGCAGATAGATGGAAGCTTGGCTATTCAATGGGTAGGACGAGACCTAACAGCTCGACACCAACTCGCAAATCTCCGCAAAGATTTAACGAATATGATTGTCCACGATTTGCGGGGGCCGCTGGGAACGTTGCTGGGAACAATCCAAATGCTCTCTATGTTGCTGGAAGATGTGGCCGATACACCTATGTATAAAGAGGCAATGGACTTGATTAACATTGCTAACCGCAGTGGGCAATATCTCAATGACCTCATCGATTCGGTGCTAGACATCAGAAATCTGGAACATGGCAACGCGCCGCTAACAATCGCGGCGGTTGATTTAAATACATTATTTGCGGAAGTTGCTGAACAAACAGCGCCCCAGGCCGAAGCCAAAAAAAACGAAGTAAAATTTCCTTCAGTTGAATCCAAAATAATCGTCAATATAGACTACGGTATGATTCGGCGGGTGTTGGTTAACCTGGTGGACAACGCTATTAAATACACGCCCGCCGGCGGTAAAATTCAGGTGGATTTTAAAAGACAAGACCATCAGTTGGTCTTTATTGTTGCCGATGATGGGCCTGGGATCCCTCCAGAAAACCAGAAACACATTTTTGATAAATTTACCCGTGCCACAGCTGATGCCACAATTCAAGGTGTTGGCCTAGGATTAGCGTTTTGTAAATTGGCTGTGGAAGCGCATCGGGGAACTATTTGGTTGGAAAGTGAAGTGGGTGTGGGAAGCACATTCATTTTTTCTATTGCCGATGATTTGCCGTTATCGTAAATTGCTAAAAGCGCAACAATTATGGAACGTCAACCCGATTTTGATTTTATAGCCCAATATTACGACTTGATTTACGCCTCTCGCGCCGACGACCTGGACATGTGGCTCAACCTGACGGCCAATGTTGAGGGCAAGGTACTGGAAATTGGCTGCGGTACCGGGCGTGTTATGCTCCCTTTATTGCAGGCGGGCAAACACGTAACCGGCGTGGATATTTCTGACGTGGCACTTTCTGCGGGGAGAGCAAAAATTACTGCGGGTGGTTTCGATGAGTCGGCTGTGCTTTACAGGGCAGATATGCGCACACTAGATTTGCCTCAAAAGGACTTTGTATTTGCCTTTATCCCCAGCAACACCTTTATGCATTGCCTGTCTATTGCTGACCAGCAAGCTACCCTGCACGCAACCTTCGCGCACCTTCAACCGGGGGGGACTCTGGTGATTGACCTGTACCATCCCGACCCACAAGCTCTGCTAGAGGCAGATGGACGGGTACAATTGGCAAATCAGTTGATTGATGATTTAACTGGCCATATGGTGCACTGGTTTGTATCACGGCGATTGCAATTAGCAGAACAAATTCAAGAAGTAACGTTTATTTTAGATGAACACCATGAAAATGGCGCGTTATTTCGTCGCGCTTTCTCATTTCCAATGCGGTATGTGCATCGTTTTGAAATGGAACTGCTATTGACCGATGCCGGATTCATTGTCCAAGAAGTTTTAGGTGATTATGACCAATCACCCTTCTGTGCAGAAAGTCCACGTATGATTTTTATTGCCCAAAAACCCAACTGATAGCGTTTTAAAAGAAGCTTTCACGTTGGCCAAATTCTTTACGATGTTTTTACGATAGGTTTACCAAATGTTTGTTATAATAAGGGGGAGTACATAAAAGAGGTAAAGGGAATATGACATATATTTTGGTTGTTGATGATGATGAAACTATTTTGGAACTATTGAAAGAAACATTACCTGCGTTGGGGTATGATGCGGATTTTGCACTTAGCGGCGAACAAGCGATTGAATTACTTAACACGAACGTGTACGATTTGATTCTTTCTGATGTTCGGATGCCGGAGAAAAATGGCATCGATGTAGCCCGGGCAGCAAATGAAGTTTCTCCGCACATTCCCATTTTGTTTATGAGTGGGAATCCCCGCACGATTGTAGAATCGCAATCGTTTTTATCCAAGCCATTCACTATTTCTGAGCTTGAAACACGGCTGGAAGTTGCGCTGACCCCGCCTGAAGAGGAAGAAACAATGATGTAACGGGGGAGCCAACCGTTACCTTCAGAAAAAGGGGGTTTTACCTGCATTCGTCTGGTAGACCTTTTTTTTGTCTAGTAAAATGAGTGACAGCCTATTTTTGCAATAATCTTGAACTCAAGTTGCAATTTCCACGTCAAGCGCCCTCAAAACTTGTTCGATGGGGTTGATGAGGGTGGTGTTGCTAGACCCGGCAAACAACAAGCCAACCACAAAATTGTCACTATCCAGCACCGCCGAACCGGAATCGCCGGGAGCACTCATCCCATTGGCCATCAGTTGTCCGCTAAAATTGGCGGTGCGGCCATTGTACATCACCGACGAGGAAACATCTATCTGGATAATGCGCCCTTCGGTGTATCCGGTGGTGCGCCCGCTTTTTTTCACCATCTGGCCCAATCCCACAGCGCGGCTTCCTTTGGGCCATCCAATCTCAAAAATCTCTGGGACGAACATTGCCGGGTTAATGGGCCGGGCCAGCGCAGCGTCTACCCTGTTCAAGCCGGTAGTTTGCTGGTACGCTTGCAGCCGATGACTGGAGCCACTCCATTGCGCCAGTTTATTCAGCAGGCGGGCGGTTGTGTTGGCGATTGAACATCCAGCCTCCGCGCCGCCAAAGTCTAGCGGAATGAAATCATCCAGCGTGGCCACCACATCATCGGCTGTTCCACCGTCATATTGCCCCGGTTGAATAATGGCATCCCCTTGTTGCCCGGCATTCACGTTGGCCAGTACGTGATTGTTACTTAAGATGTACAATGTGTCTCCCCGCTGAACCAGGCAACCTAACGTACCTGCTGTCACGGCAATGTGTCCAATAGAAACACCGGGCGGCACGGTGGGCCGCCACCGATCTTTGTGTCCTTGAAAAGCGCGGATAACGCCGGTTTCTACCACATCTGTGCGCACAGCATCAATGGTTTTGGGGATCAAATCGGTCTCAGCCAGTTGCGCTATTGGCAACTTGCGTGCAACATTCACCACAACCGAAATTTCATCGGTGGGGCCGCTGGACGTAATCTTGTACCCTACGCCAACACCCACAACGTTTCTTCTGCTAAGCAAGTATTGCACATTTGCCTGTTTCACAGACACAGCATGCCCTATGTCTACCGCCATAGTCTATCTCCTTCGGCAAGAAAAAGTATGTGTTTTTGCCTAGAACGCCCGGATGGTGCCAACTGCCACCACGTCAACTGGAACCCCGGCAAGCATATTTGGAATCTGGTCTTTAATTTCAAGTTGGTTGAGCGGCACCTTGTGCGTAACATTCACCACAATGGCCACGGTGTCGGTGGTTTTATTTTTAAAACCAATGCCAACTGCTACTACATTCTTCTTTGCCAGCAATTCTGTTTCATATTTATCTTTCACCCGTTGCGCATAGGCAACAGCTTGCTCAAACGAATTTGACTCATTCATTTTGCGCCCAAAAAACTATAAATAAACGTAAAAACGTGAAACGTGATGAATGGCCTGAAATTCGTTTACGTTTCACGTTTTTAAGGTGCTTAGGATTACTGGGCAATGCGGGTGTAATTTACAGCGTCAGCGATTCTCCTGGCGCTAGCAACGATACCTTGGTGTCGGTTTCGGCTTCCACGCGGGCTTTCCACGCTTCTGCATTTTGAGCGATGGGAGGCCAGGTGTTGTAGTGGGTGGGAACGACCATCTTTGGTGATAGCAATTTTACTGCCCGCAGCGCATCATCAGGCCCCATTGTAAAATTATCGCCAATGGGCAGTACCGCCAGGTCAATCCCTTCTTCACCGTACAATTTCATACTGTAAAACAGGCCTGTGTCGCCGGCAAAGTAGAGTTTTTTGCCATTAGCAGTGATGAGCAACCCCGCCGGATTGCCACCGTCGCTGCCATCGGGCAGCCCAGAACCGTGATGGGCAATAGTTAGCTTTACATACCCAAAACTGTGGGTGAAGCCGCCGCCAATGTGTTGCGCGTGGAGATGCTCTTGCGGCACACCCTGTTTTCCCAACCAGTTGGAAATTTCAAAATTGCTCACCACCGTTGCCCCGGTGCGTTTGGCAATCGACACCGCATCTGCCACATGGTCAAAATGCCCGTGTGTGATCAGAACGTAATCTGCCTCAATCTCATCCGCCGACATATTGGTGCTGGGGTTGTCGCTAAAAAAGGGGTCAATTACCACCTTTGTTCCATTAACATCCAGCATGTGTGTAGCGTGCCCAACAAATGTGTATTTGATCGCCATAATACTATCTCCTTCGATACTATTAAGTTTTAACAACGGAACCTAAAAATAGTATAAAAGAGTGGACGCACTCTGTCAATTTATTTTTTTATAAAGGTGCTTCAATTTGGGGACAGCATTGATGCCGGACTGTAGAAACGACCCGGCGGGTCATCTCTACGCTAGTTAGAAGCGCAAGTAAATTCCTGTTGCGTCATCGTGGCGTTTTATGCGAGGATACTGGTCGAAGTACGTGTCTGTTTCTGCCATCTGGTACACCGCATCAAACAGGCGACGCAACCCCCCCTCTTGGAGCAAGGCTGCTGTTTGCCGAATGCGGTCTGCGCGTTGCGTGGTTGTTTCGTTTAGCGGAGCCAGTAGCCCCAAGCCATCACTGTGCAATAAAAACCCGTGTGTTTTTTGAGGAGTAACGGCGAGCGAGCCTGTCTCGATGTAGGCGTCAAGTTCTGGCAAGCCGTCAATCACCCCGCACCCCTGACCGGGGTGGGCACAGCCTTGTTCATCGACATAATTGTGATGGATGCCGTTTTCAATGTTAAAACGCTGCACGTTAGCCAATCGAACCGTGTCGACAAAGTGAGGCAGGTCTCGCTCTTGCTGTAAGCGGGCGGCCAGTTGCAGCGTAGCTCGATCATACGGCCCCATTTGATCTGTGGTGTGTGTGATAACGTCACCGTCCCGCCGAATTTCCAGCAGGCCGGTATCGCCGGCGTGGGCAAAGTCCAAATGCTGGGTGGTGTAGTTGAAGCGCAGCAAGGTGACGACGCAGGCGGGCAGAGCCAGCCGCGCGCGCCGGGGGTCGCCGTTTGGCGGCTCTCCCGCCAGCGAAAGGATGTGCGCCGGAGAGAAATCGCCGATGGCCGCAGTGACGGCCTGGCGCAGTGTTTCGTTGGCTACCAGCAAGGCTGCCCGCAAAGAGCGGGTCGGGTCGGCAGTGAATTGAGACAGCAGACTGACCCGTACGGTGGTGGCGGCAAAGGCGGCAGCGGTCAGGCCATGATGTTCTTCTTTTAGATAAGCTTCCAGCGGTGGGAGGGTGAGTCGCACCCCCGCGCCATCAATTACCGCCGCAATCACTACCCGCGCTGGCGTTGGAAGCTCCAGCGCCAGCCAGGCATCTTCGTTAATTCGATGCAGGTCGGGAGCCGGGATAGAGAGGATTTCCAGACTAAAGTTCATCGGATTTTCTTCATCTGCTCGTCACGGGTTTTGGCCGTTAAATCAAGGTGATTGTCTTTCACCTGGTAGCTGGCACGCGTGGGAAGGGCGATTTTGTTGGGTGGCAGGTCGTCAAGCAGGGTCACCCCTGGCCCAACAATGCTGTTGGGACCGATTTTTGCGCCGGGCATCAGCACACTGTTGCTGCCTGTGCGACACCCTTCCGCCATAATCACCCCAAACTTGTCTGTGCCGGTGGTGACGCGCTGTCCGCCGATGTTAACGGTTACGTCGCCTTCGTCAAACAGGTAGTTGGCGGTGATAGTTCCCGCGCCGAAGGAGCAATTGTCAGAAACGATAGAATCGCCCACGTAATTTCGATGCGTCCACACGTTGCGGCCAAAAATGCTGTGTTTAATTTCTGACCCGAAACCGATGACGCATCCCGGCCCAAACGAACATCCCCCCCATACCATTGCGTTGTTACCGATGACGCTCCCGGCGCCAATGTAGGCCGGGCCGCGGATGACGGCGTGTTCAAAGACGCGCACATTGTCTTCAATGATAACATTCTCGCCAATAACGGCGCGCGCAGAGATTTTTGCTGTGGGACTGATGCGTTGCGCGGTGAGGTGCTGTTTTAAGAGCAGGTCGCTGATGGTGAGCAGGTTCCAGGGGTATTTGTACGATTCAAAGATGCCGGTGTATTCCACGTGAGTCGCTTCACCCCGGTCAATGAGAAGCTGGTAGGCGCGCTCAAATTGGTCGTCTGTTTCACCCAGGGGGGTGTCGTGGATGCAGCGGAAAATATCTGGAGAAAAATAATACACACCGACTACGGCAATATTGCTTGGTTCCTGACCGGCAGGGGGTTTTTCAATGACTCCCACCAGGCGACTGTGGCCATCGAAGCGCATGACACCAAAGCGCCACGGTTCGGTAACCTGGCGCCCCACCAGCGCCAGGTTGGCCCCGGTCTCATCTGCGCGGGCCATTACGGTTGTCAGCAATCGCGGGTCGAAAATATCGTTGGCGTTGAGGACGAAGAAGTGGCTGTGAACCAGTTTCTCTGCTGTTTGGACGGCGTTGGCCTGGCCCAACGGTTCTGGTTGGAGCGTGTATTGAATTTTCACCCCAAAATCTTCTCCGTTGCCAAAGTAGCTGCGAATCTGGTCATGCGCGGGGCCGGTGACAAGTATCAGGTCGGTGATGCCGGCCTGGTGCAAGGCTTCAATGACAAACTGAATGAGTGGTTTACCCATAATTGGGAACATTGCTTTGGGTTTGTTAACACCAAGAGGGTGAATGCGTTTGCCTTCCCCTCCGGCCAGAACAACGGCTTGAATTGACATTGTGAGGTTTCTCCTGAGCTTAGGGTAATTGCCGGGTGATTTCTCGCGGCCCGGCCAGGATGGCGGGAGTAACCGGCGCGCCGGTTGGGTCTGGTTGCACACCAATAATCGTTTCGCTGTTGTAGTATCGTTTGGCGTTGATTTTTTGCGCCCACGCTTCGTTGGTCACAACAAACGCCGAGCCGAACAGGGTGGAGTGGCGACTGTGCCCGGCGATATTCACGACGCGCCGCACTCTATTTTCGCCGGGCAAGAAAGTCCAGCCCGTGACGACGAGCGCGCAGTCGTGATCATTGTAGCCGGGGATGTCGTATTGTTCAAAGGTGCGAGGAAAGAAACGTGGTGGGGAATTGGATTGTAAATCATAAATACCTAATTTCTGGATGGCAGCTTGTTCTTCGGCAGCGTAACGTTTTAATCCATCATCAGCAACAATGAATGGGCTGCGCTGGTATGCTCCAGAAACTCGAAAAATGTATCCCTGGTGTAAAGTGCTATCATAGGGTGGAATACCTTTGAATTGGGCCATAATATAGTTGGAAAGGGGGTGTGCGCCCGGTGCGCCCAAGATAATCAAGTGAGGATAGTTGGATGCGGTTAACTGGGTAAGGGACGTATCGCGCTTCAGAACGCCGCTAATTTCCAACTGAATTTGCCGCACGTCGTGGGTGTCGGCAAATAGTTCTATCAGCAGGCGATACATATTAAAAGCGGCTTGCACTGCTAAGATATTGGCTTTCATTCTGGTGCTAGGGGCACTATCTGGTGCTTCATAAGGAATGTAAAATCTGGCACCCTCGCTGACAAACGGCTCCCAGAATCGCTTAAGTTCTGATGTCTGGGCCAGTCGGTCGCCGGTTTGGCGAAGGTATTCCCGGAGTTCGGATTCGCGCTCTCCCAGGTCTTTGGTTACTTGTTCGATGGCGTTTTTCAGACGCAGCGGCGTGTCCATCGGACCGTAACGGACGGCTTGTTCTTCCAAAGAGTAGAGATTGCTCCGCATCTGCTCAACAATCCGCTTGAGCTTTTCAACGTTCGTCTGCTTCAATTGGTCTGCTTGATTTTGAGCGCGGGGGGAGGTTTGGTCGCTCATTTCTTGTCTTCCTGTGCCAGGCGGTTGATTTTTGCTTTTACCAGCGGCTGCACCCGGTTTTGAATGGCTGCCAGTTGTGCTGCGGAATGGGCCTCAAACCGCATGGAAATAATCGGTTGGGTGTTCGACTGCCGCACCAATGCCCAGCCGTTCTCAAAATGGATGCGTGCCCCGTCGAGGGTATCTACCCGGTAGTCTTTTTCAAAATGCGTCTTTACGTATGTAACGACCTGTTTTTTGGCTTCGTCCGGGCAGGGAATGCGCAATTCTGGTGAAGAGTAATATGTTGGCAAATCTGCTGCCAGCGCCGATAGCGGTTGACGGTTGTTTGACAGCACGCCGAGCAATTTTACCGTGCCGAGTATGGCGTCATCAAAACGGAAGTCGGGGTCATTGAAGAAGAGGTGTCCAGAAAGCTCTCCTCCCAAAGCGGCTCCTGTTTCTTGCATTGCTCGATGAACAAAGGCGTAGCCGGAAGGGGTCATCACTGGTTCGCCGCCGTGTGCGATTACGTCATCGGCCAGGGCCTGGGTGCAGAGAATTTCATATACAATTTTGGCTTGTTTGTGTTGCAAAATGTTGCGGGCCAGAAGCATCATAATCTGGTCTCCCAACACGCGCTTGCCCTGTTCATCCACAATTACCAGGCGGTCGCCGTCGCCGTCGTAAGCCAAGCCCAGGTTGGCCCCGGTGCGACGTACGGCAGCAGCCAAATCGTCGGTTGCACCGGCAGCGGTGGGATCGGGGGAGCGGTTGGGGAAGTTGCCGTCCGGGTCGCAGTAAAGTTCGGTGACGGAACACCCAAACTCGCGCAACAAACCGGACACAATTAACCCGTTGGTGCCGTTTCCGCCGTCAACCACCACGTTGAGTGGACGAATATTTGCGCGGGATTTGAGACGGTCCAGATATGTGGGAAAGGGATCCAATTTTATCACTCGCCCCTTTGTAGCGGCCGCCTCAGGCATCTTGGTAGTGGTGAGCCGGTATATTGTTTGGAGTTCCGCACCGTGCAGTGTATCAGTAGTACGGATTTTCAGGCCGTTGTACGCCGGCGGATTGTGACTGGCGGTAATCATTATCCCGCCGTCGGCAGCGTTTGAATCGACGGTGAAGTTTAGCACGGGCGTAGGAACCTGACCGATGTCGGTCACCATAATGCCTGCTTGGATCAGGCCTTCTATTAGCGCGCGGCTGATCCGGGGGGAACTGATGCGCGCGTCTCTGCCTACAATAATTGACGTTTTTGCTTGTTGGGCAAAAAATACCCCTATAGCCTGGCCAATAGTTTTCACTACGTTATTGGGCAGGTCTTGTTCCGCAATGCCGCGAATGCTAAACTCACGAAAAATGTTTGGGTTTATGGAACTACTTGTCAATGGGGATTCACTCCTTTGTTAACGGGGTGAAGGGATCAGAATTGTGGAATCGATTGAACTTATTGTAATTCATTCTTGAAGGATGTCAAAGTCCTCTTTTCGAAGGACAGGGTTTGACACTGAATGTAGTTTTGGGTTGCGTCTGTTGATGTGTTAAAATACCAGCTTACTGAAATATTGAAAACGTTGAAACACAGAATTTGGTGAAAAGAGTGCAAAAATGAAACACGTTAAAGCTGATTGGCTATCCCTGATCCAGACTGCAACCCAGGCGCGGGAGAGAGCACACGCGCCGTATTCAAATTACAAGGTGGGCGCGGCGCTCCTCACCACCGCTGGTAAAATCTATAGCGGATGTAACGTGGAAAATGCCGCATACGGGCTGTGTATGTGCGCCGAACGCACCGCTATCTTCAAAGCCGTTAGCGAGGGCGACCACGATTTCACCGCCATCGCCGTGGTCACCGCAAACGGCGGCTCGCCGTGCGGATCGTGTCGGCAGGTGATGCGCGAATTCGCCCCCCACCTCACCGTCATCATCGCCGATACAGCGGGCAATCACCGCGTGACTACCCTGTCCGAACTGCTGCCGGACAGCTTCGGCCCGGAACACCTGCCAAATAGCGAATAGTGAACAACGAATAGTGAGAAGTTGATTTGGACGATTGGCGAGTGACAAATGACAAATGACCGCCTTTACAACACCGATGCTATTATCCTGCGCCGCAGCGATTTTGGCGAAGCCGACCGTCTGCTGACGGTGTACACGCCGCATCGCGGCAAATTGCGCCTGGTGGCAAAAGGAATCCGTAAAACAAAAAGCCGTAAAGCCGGGCATTTGGAGTTGTTTACCCATGCCTCGTTGCAAGTTGCCGCCGGGCGCAATCTCGATATTGTGGTGCAAGCAGATACCGTGCAGGCGTATCGCGCTTTGCGAGAAGACCTCGATAAAATCAGCCACGCCTATTATCTGGCTGAATTGGTGGATAAATTCACCGAGGAGTACGACCCCAGCTACCCCATCTTTGAATTGCTGGCGCTGACGCTGGCCCGGCTGGCAGATGGCTCGCCCACCGACCAATTTTTGGCGCTGCGTTTTATGGAAATCCACCTGCTGGGGTTGACGGGTTTTCAGCCACAATTGTTTTTGTGTGTCTCCTGCGGCACTCAAATCGAACCGGGAGAAAACTATTTTCACATTGCCGGGGGCGGGGTCATGTGCCCCGACTGCGGCGCAGCGCATCCCCACGCCGACCCCATCTCGTTGGGGGTGTTGAAGGTGTTGCGTTTTTTGCAGACCCGCCCGTGGGAGCAAGTCGCCGGGGTGCAGCTCAAAACGGATACCCGCCGCGCCGTGGAAAATCTGCTGTTGCGGTATATCACCTTCACCCTGGAAAAACGGCTCAAAAGTGTGGATTTTCTGCGCAAATTGCGGAAAGAATGAACGCCAGCGACACGATTTTTGCAAACACCCCCGTTGCGTTAAAATGGCAGAATGTTATCAGTAGTCAGTTTTCAGTCATCAGACATTTATACTGACCACTGAAAACTGATAACTAAAAACTAAAAACCAACCGCTCTTTGAGGAATCTATGTCAAAACCACTCAACTTCCAACAGATAATTTTAACCCTGCAACAATACTGGGCAGACTACGGATTCACCCTGTGGCAACCGTACCACGAGGCGGTGGGCGCGGGCACGGCGAACCCCGCCACCATCCTGCGCGTGCTCGGTCCCGAACCGTGGCACGTGGCGTACCCCGAACCATCCTTTC
>CAYPUV010000070.1:0-16407 GCA_964413895.1 uncultured Anaerolineaceae bacterium | reverse complement strand
GAACGTCCGTTGGGACGCTATCGCTACCTCTATTTGGACGCCCGTTACGAAAAAGTACGGCAGGACGGGCGGGTACAGGACGCAGCCATTTTGATTGCCATCGGCGTCAATGAAGCCGGCAAACGCGAGGTTTTAGGCGTTTCCGTCGCCCTCAGCGAGGCAGAAGTGCATTGGCGCACCTTTTTGCAAAACCTGACCGCACGCGGCCTGCACGGCGTCGAACTGATTATCAGCGACGCCCACGCTGGATTACAACAGGCCCGGCGAGCCGTTTTCGGCGGGATACCCTGGCAGCGGTGTCAATTCCATCTGCAGCAAAACGCCCAGGCATATGTCACCCGCAAAGACCGGCAAAAAGAAGTGGCAACCGACATTCGCGCCATCTTCAACGCCCCGAACCGGACAGAGGCGGAACGCCTGTTGAAAATGACCGTCAAAAAGTATGAGTCCGGCGCGGCTAAACTGGCCACCTGGATGGAAGAAAATATCCCCCAGGGGCTGACGGTTTTTGACTTTCCGGCAGAACACCGGCGGCGGCTACGTACCACCAACGGCGTCGAACGGTTGAACAAAGAAATTCGGCGGCGCACCCGGGTCGTGAGTATTTTTCCCAACGAAGACGCTTGCCTACGGCTCGTCACCGCCATCCTGATGGAAATCAGCGAAGAATGGGAAACCGCACGCATTTATCTGAAGTTTGAACCGTAAATAGTCGTCGTCGCGGCTGTGGTATTGTGGGGAACCCGAAACTTGCGCAGGGTTGTCCACAATTCCACCAGCCGACTGAACCTTACATTCAAAGGATACTTATTTTACAGAAAGAAAGTTGCTTAATCTTATCGTGCAACAACAATTTGGAGGAATCAGCAGAGTACCATAGTGTTATATCGCCACTATGTACATATTGTTTCCAATCGCCGCCGCTATCCCAATATAAAAATGTTTCCTTATTTACGAGTTTCCAATACTTAACTGATTGCCCAAAGGCTGTATAACCAGAATATGGACCAGATACTGCAAATGCTTGCCCTCCGACATAAATTGTTTGTCCATTGCTGAACTGGATATTATAGGGCACAATCCAAGGTCTCCCCCATTTCCAAGCAGGATCCCCCGGAACAGACGCAGAATTAAATAATCCGGTGGTAACCGAATAATATTCATTCCAACTGGTAGGATTCCAGAGATATGGGTTAGGATCATTCCAGAAGTAGTTGTAACATTCTATAGTATCAGCGTCTGTCATACGATTGCATTGAATTTGTAAATGCGTCCCAATATTTTGATACTCACTACCTCGGACATATCCATTCCCATCCCATTGTAATTGTAAACCCACGAACAAGGGGTGTTTAGGCTTCATAACTAATGGAAGAAAGATAGTATTAGTATAGACTATTTGCTTTGACGGTATTTCCCGGGACACATCATTTTGAAATGCATTGGCTCCTCCATGTAAACAATTATCTGCATTGCCGGAACAATTGTAATTATGAATACCTGTATTACTTACTGGACGGTGGTCTTCTTGGGCAAGAACTATTGATGATGTCCAACTCAAAGGTTGCATGAATATTAATATCTCGGTCAAAACCAATAAACTGGAAAATAAGAGTAACAAGGTGGCACGAAATTTTCGGCGATTCATTTTATATTCTCCCATTTAGGTTGGTTCAATTTCAAACCGCACACTATTTCATTGGCAATTTTATCAAACATCATACTCATACTTACCCGATAAGCGAAATCATAAGCCAGGAGGAATTGAGGTAAAATCATCACATCCACGCCCCAATCCTGTTTTCACTTTTTTGGAGGAGATCAATACCGGCCATCCTTTCTTGCGATAAAAGCTCGACTTCTTCCACAAACCGTATAAGGAGAGTAAAATGTTACTGTACCAATGATTTCATCTGGATTGTCTAGAAAAAACTCGATTGTGTAAATATTTCCTTGCGTATATACAACGTAATAGTCGTCTATTTTTGTGTAGCTGCTTTTTAAATCGCATTGCCCTGTATTGTATAGTGTCCAACTAACGTATCCATTTTCTACCAAGATTATTATGCCGGCACTTAAATCCCAATATTCACCACTTGCTCTGACAAGAGAGACTGTAGGAGTAGCTGGTTGCCCATAGACATAGATATTTACCTGTGTATTTTTTGTTGCGCCACCACGTTCTTGATATTTCAATGTATATACACTGTTGCTTTTCGGGCAGACCTGTTTGCTGCCTGTACCTCCGCTCCCGGGTTGACCATCGACCCAGTAAGCGGTTACACCTTCCACGCTCCAATGCAATATGGTGCATCCCCCATATGATAAATTTGTGCTATCTGACCAAAACCTGATATTTTGTGCCGGAATGGGAGGGGACGTTGGAGCAGGCGGCTGCGTAGGGCGCCGGGTAGCGGTTGGTGTTGCCGGAAGCATAGTTGGTGTTGCAGAAGGTGTTGACGTAGGTAAAACCACCATAGTATTGGTGGGTGTTGGTTGCGGCGTGTCGGTGGGAGGTGCCAAAGTGTGGGTTGCGGTTGGGGTAAATGTAGCAGTCGGCATAGAGGTGGGGCTTTGTATTTTAGCAGCGATTGGGGCTGGCGATGGTTTGTAAAAAGTTTGGTATGCTACTATTCCCAGGTAGGAAAAGATGCCACAAGATACGATGGACAAAATGACTAAAACTGCGATATAATTTTTCCTCATATGTTTTCGTCTCCGAACTTTACCGCGATTTCAATGCGTTCAGAACACTTTGTTTGACACCCTCATGTGTTGCCGGGATTTGCCGCCCGTTAACAGTGATAGTATCCTGCCCCGCCACCCCGCATTCCTTTAACACACCCATCCTTAACCTCCTAAAATTAAGTAGACCTGCGACCCGTCGTGTGCAAAAAAAAGACGGTTTTCCCGTCTGCACATCCGCCTGCACCGGCATATTGTGTTAGTCGTCAGGTCAAACGGCCTTGCACCCCATACGGGGCATACATTGCGCGAAAAGCGCGCGCCTGCCTGGGCGTTGTGCCGCCATTGAATGTTTAATCAACGTGATTTTCTCTTTCATTATAGCCCATTTTTTCCAGTTTGCCACACTTTTTTGAAATGCCCTCTCCCAATATTGCGTACTTTCCCGACACATTTCCGCCATCGGGCGCACTTTTCCCCCGGATGAAACTTGTCAGTCCGTCACGCTGAGCAATTTCAACACCAGCTGCTGCACCCACGTCTGCGTCCCCAGCTCGTCCAGCACCCGATACAGGCTGTGTACCGCTCTGTTCAACCACAATACTTTTTCCTCACTACGATTGGTCCCATCCTCAAAACTCTTATCACTCAAAACAAAAATGCTTGCCGTGCAGAAAATACTCCGCTTCCACGCCGGTGGGTCCGCTGCGGTTCTTCTCGATGGAAAAGACTACCTGTCCGCGGGCGGCGGCATCGTCCCACCGCCAACGGGGGTTGAGCATCAGCACCGCGTTCGGTTCGTATTTTGTGGTTTCCCCGCCTGCCAAATCGAAAACCTCGCCCCGATGTTTTTTCAACCCTTCGGCGTCCATCGCCGAAACGGCGACAATGGGAATCCCGTGCGCCAGCGCCAAATCTTTCAGCCCTTCGGTGACAAACGCCACCCGGTCGGCTTTGCTCACTTGCTCACGCCAATCAAGGCTGTACGGGATTTTCTGCAAATAGTCGATGAACAACACCGTTTTCAGCCCGTATTGCCGCTTAAACCATTCCAGGTAAGTGTCTATTATATCCAGAGACGTTTTCATTGGATGCCCTTTGACAATGAAAAGCCGGTCGAAGTAGGCGGCAATGGCATCCCACGCCGTACCGCACCGAGCCGCAACCGCCAACACTCGCCGGCGCACCGCCCGCATACCGCGTTGAAGCTTTGCCAGCGCTCTTGCCGCGCCAAATCTTTGCGAGCAATTTGCGCAATAAAACCCGCACCGACTTTGCGCCCACCTAACGCTTGAACTCACTGGTTTTTACGAAGCGCAGCGGAATAAAAATCCAGTGCAGCAATTTGTTAGCACTTTGACTTAGGTTCTGTTGACGTTTAGATGTATGGTATAATGGGCGAATGAGCACAATACACATACCCGATGAACAATGGTCAAAAATGTACGAATTTGTTAAAGCCCATCCCGGTGCGAATGCAGGGCAAGAAGCCACCTGCCGCAAGTTTGTCGAAGCGGTACTCTGGATCACCCGTAGCGGCGCGCAATGGCGGTTATTGCCCGCGGAATACGGCAAATGGAACAGTGTCTACAAGCGTTATGCCCGCTGGTGCGATAACCAGGTTTGGACCGAGATGCACCAACACTTTGCCGATGACCCGGATATGGAGCACCTACTGATTGACAGTACCATCGTCCGTGCCCATCCTTGTGCAGCCGGCGCGTTAAAAAAAACGGTGGACAAGCCGAGCAAGCACTAGGGCGCAGCCGGGGTGGGTTCAGCACCAAAATTCACATCAGCGTGGATGCCTTGGGCAACCCGTTGCGGTTACGGTTGACCGGTGGGCAAGCGCACGATATCACCGAAGCCAAAAACTTGATTGACGGATTGACTTTTGAACGGCTCATTGCTGACCGCGGATATGACGCCGACCCATTTCGAGACACAATCACTGAATGCGGTGCGGAGGCGGTGATCCCGGGACGCTCGAACCGACGGGAACCGATCACGTATGACCACCATTTGTATAAAGAGCGGCACTTGATTGAATGTTTCATCAATAAAATCAAGCAGTACCGGCGAGTGTTTTCCCGGTACGATAAACTTGCTTCCCGGTATCTTGGTTTCCTGAGTTTCGTATCAGTACTCATCTGGCTAAAATGAAACGTCAACACAACCTAAAATAACTGTCAAGTAAATTATTCCATTCATTAATAAATTCTTTGTATTCAGAAGATGTAAATCTTTCAATAAATTCATCACCTTTCCTACTTAAACCAATATATTCGTAGCTAACTTCTACCTGAGTTTGAGAATCATCTATTTTTGTGCACTGCACAGTAATAATACCCACTTTATCTTCTGGTTCTACCTTATAAAATTGAACCAGATAAGAATCTGGCTCATATTTTTTTACCAACCAAATGGCATCTGTCGATGCATGGTCATGATTTTTTGTTAAAAACACATAGTCTTCGTGCAGACCAGTTGAGCCCATGATGTTTTCATAATCCCAGCCCGGAACCCATAGTTTTTCCCCTTCTGCACTGAATAATGGAAATAGTATTTCTATTGGCTGGCTGATCTTGAATTTTTCTGTATGTTTGATTGTACTCACAACATCTCCTTGAGTGCTAACGGTTAGCGTCAGCTGCCAGGCGGCTGATCTCAGGACACTCCAAGCACCAGAACTTTCTTGCCCTGCATAAAGATACAAGAACCGCGCCGGTTAGCCCGGTTAACTGCACGCCGATGTTAGTCCGCGCCCCTATTTGAACCACTTGCGCTTCTGCTATTTCCTCGCAAATCACCGGGCAGAGTCATCTTCCGCTGCGGTTTCGGCTTCACGAGCGGGATTGCCATATGCTGGCCGTTTCTAGCGTTGCAGTTGTTCCCAATCTTGTCTGCGATGCTGACGAAGCGTATAGGCAATTTGCTCATCAAAAGCGGCCGGGTTGTGAGAGAAAATGAGTGGACGAATCTCGATATGCCATCCGTCCAGCGATCTGCAATCTGCTAAGGCTTTTCGCTCTTCTGCTGTTTCAACGAAAAAGACTGCGACGCCGCCGGAGTGACCAATAAAGTGGGCGTGGAAGAGAACAAGAGGCAGTCCCTTGTCCGCAACAAACTCATTAAACTGACGGTTGGTTTCGGCGGAATGCGGAATGTGTCAATAAAAGTGAGACAATTTTTTCGGGAAATTACCCTCTAAAACTCACAATGCCTCCGGTTTGTTGATCCACACTGAACTATTCACACACATCGTCACCGGTAGAATACACCAACATCGTGTCACCCGACGTAGCATTTGGTAATTTTCCGAGCGTGTCAAAAAGCGATGCACTTTAACAAAACTTTACGGTATGCTATCATTTAACCGGTTGCAGACACAAACGCACCATTTCTCGATGGTGATAGGCGCGTTTGTGTTGGCAAACGGTTCCAGCATACGGTGTCAGTGCATTCCACCCGTAACGATGTGTGTAAATAGTTCAAACTTACCCGACAAAACAATTCTGTGATAAAATCTATGGTAATCATAAGGTCGCTCCTTCTCACTAATATTCTGGTGAATATCAGATTTAGGATACCCGATCTTATGACCTCCTTCAACTAGCGCCAAAGGTTAAATATCTAATTGTTGCTCAACTACGTCGAGAAATATCTTCTAATGCATAGACGCACCACTCGTGTAGTGGGCAGATATAGCATTTTGGCTCTTGAGGTGTGCAAACAGATGCGCAAAGATCCAATATTGCAAAATTGAAATCTCTGGCTGTATTTTCAGGAAGTAGTTGGGTTGCCAAATGCCGTAAATATTTTTTGCGCGCTGGGTTAGTTGGTAGAGAGTCACTAATACCGCACAACCGATGCAAAAAACGGGCGACGTTTGTGTCTACAATGGGCACGTTTTGGTTGTAGGCAAAGCTGAGAACGGCTCTGGCGCAGTAGTCGCCTACACCTGTAAGATTTAGTAACTCTCCCAGATTGGCCGGAACTTCACCGCCATACAATTCTACAATTTCTGCTGCCATCCGTTTGATTTCAGAGGCGCGGTAGACCAAACCAAGCGGTTGGATAATCTTTCGAATATCTTCTTCGTTGGCATTCATTAGTGACTGAGGGTCTGGGTATTTGGCGAGTAAATCTGTGTAAGCTGAAACAACGATGTCGCGTGCTCTGGTGTGTTGCAATAACTTTTCGGCTAACAAAACTTTAAAGGAGTTGTTGGTGTTACGCCATGGAAAATCTCGTCTATTGGCAGTATACCAGCCCAAAAGCAAGTTTTGTAGTTTAGACTTATTTCGTTGCAATGTTTCAGGTAGTTCCATTTACATATTTACCAATTTTGTGTCCGTTGGGCAAGTTCTTTGTCCACTATGTACTTTAACAAAGCACTAGCTATTTGCTGGGCTAATAGCGATGGGACACCATTACTAATAACCCTGAATTTATCTGTTAGAGTGTTTTCTGGTGGTAGAACATATTCATCTGGGACACTTTGTATACGCAGAGATTCCCTCACAGTGAGCCGTCTCGGTTTCCATGGGTGCAGATGGACTTCGTTATTGCCATACCACACCGTTGGGCTGTAGCGGTATCTGTGTAACCGCTTAAATGATTTTCCTGATACATCCCCTTCTTTGATTTTTGTGAATTTCTTCGAGTATGGCACAAATGCTTCCTGACCGTTAGGAAGTTGTTCGACTTCATCTCCAACAAATTGCCCAACAGTTAGTTCTAATGGAACTCCGGGAGGTACAGGCCGCGTTTTGCATCCAAACGGGCTGGTTGTGGGCCAATTCAAATCTTTTGCACCTTTATATCGGGGATGGGGCCAGTAAAACCAATCCTGGTTTTTCTCTGTCAAATCTAATAGTGAATATTTACCCGTTAAAATATCCTTCCTGAAGCCAATAAGAAAAAGACGTTCTCTATGTTGGGGAACACCATATTCAAGGGCGTTTAAAACTTTCCTTGAGGTTAGATACCCTAATTCACCATCTTCAAGTTGCTTAACGATTTGCAGAAAAGATCTGAGGTGTTTCTTTCTAACCAAACCGGGGACATTCTCCATAAGAAAAAAACTGGGGCGTAAATCGCAAATAATGTTTGCAAATGTTTGGGTTAGTTTCCCCCTACTTCCTTCAAAGCCAAGACCTTTTCCCGCCTGGCTAAAATCTTGGCAAGGCGGTCCACCGATAATGCCAAAAAATTCAGGTAAAACTGAACCAAATGCTTCTGCCAAAATTACCCGTTTGGTTAGTTTGTCAATGCTGGACTGGTTGACTGGAGGGAAATCCGCACCGTTGGTACGCCCTATTGCTTGCCGCCAACTTGAGATTCCAGCGCGGTACATATCTGCAAATGAGGTGTGAGATTCATTTGACCAGACAACATCAAAACCGGCTTGCTCGAAGCCCAAATCAAGAAAGCCACCACCTGAGAAAAACGATAATATTGGTATCCGTTCCACAGAATATAAATCCCTCAATAAAGTTAGCGAATTTTGAAATACCCTAACTGGGGATTATGAATATCCCCTACAACCGCTACCCGGTCAAGAAAACGGTTAAAGTGCTCGCAAGCCGTTTCCGGCACTAAAGCGCAATTATGACAAGCTGCCAAATTACAAGAGTCTGTCCCTTGCCCGCCGCTGCCACCAATCTCAGTACAAACAGGGTCAACTGAACACCATGTAGCATCTTGCAGGGCACGCCTAATAACAGGCTCAATATACCCTTGTTTGCCCATTCGCACTAACCCACCCATCGTTCCTTCAGCATCGCCATCTGCGGTATACACCAGCACCCCGCCCATTAGCCCGGCGGGGTTGTTGGATACATATAACCTTTCTTTCAAGGCGGCGGAACTGTAGCCGCACTCAAATGTTAAACGGTTCATTAGAATATGGGCAAACGTGTGCAGCAAAACAAAACGGGGTGTAATTTCCTGTTCTTTCAATCGGCGATTTTGCTGTACGCTCCTGTAGCGCGCATCCAATTTTTGGATACGTGCTACAATTTCATGCTGTTGTTCCCAAACTGAAAGTTGCTGCTCGTCAAATTCAAAGAATATCCCCTCGCCGTAAACTTCATAAGCCGGCAACCAGTTATTCCCGGAGGTTTTATTTTTACGAAGCATCGTCTTGCGTTCGGCCAACGTTTGTTCGTTGGTAGCAAAAACGCGGGAGAAGCCAGTTAGGGCGCGTGTTTCACGGAGTTTGTCTACTAGCATAATCCGGGAGAAGTATTGGGCAATATCTGGATCATAGTCTTGCAAGGGGGCCGGTTTGATACGCAAAAGTTCTTCGTCAATGCTTTCTCGCAAAACTTTGTATTCTTCCCGCCGGAAATCTTCGGTGGTCATCAAAGAATCATCGTCCTCAACATTATCATCCTGATTTTGTGAGCCAAAAGCAATTTGGGACGCTTCTATGATTTGATCTTTCTGGTAAATCTCAAATTTTAGGGCATATTGTGGCTGCTTGGTAATGCCCTCAACTGCTTTTTCCAAGTTTCCATCCCCTTCAATGCCCCCAAGTGCGTCAAGAACGGTTTTTAAAGCGGTTGATATGGGTGGGGTGGAGAGCAAATTAATTAACTTGTCGGGAACAGAATGGGTACTGCGAGGTAGGTAAATAGAACTGCTAATATGAGCAAAGTATACATTGGCCGCGCTACGGAGAGAACCGCGAAGGTGGGCTGTACATTCTTCTCGCACACCCTCCCCAAGCCAGGTTGAGTGGCCTGGACAGTAGAAATCATTGTTGTCATCCGTAAGGGATTTGCTCAGATAAGTTGAACCATCAGGATAGGCGGTTGTAATTTGGGATAAAGTACGGCTTTTTCCGCATTTGTCGCAGGTTACTTTCTGACCTGAAAGTGTGGCACTACCTGTGGAAATTAACCGCAGTACTCCATTGCACGTAGGATATCTTTGGTGGTGAACCCACTCACGCCAGGGAAAATCTTGAAGATGCCCGGCCTCACACATTGAAACAAACGGTACTTGGTACAGGTCTATATTACACTCTGGACACTTGGGGCGTCCTTTTTCCGATAAGGGTCTTTCATCTAGTCGTCCACATTGGGGACAAAAGTGCCAGCGTGGGAACCGGAGAAAGGGGACGGTTAAACCAACATTAGGCGTGCTACTATCATAACGCCATGGTTCGCGGTAGTCGGGGGGTAGCCGGAAATGGTCAACACGCAACAAGCGTTGTAAACGCCATTCTTCAATAATATATTCGTCCACTACCACATCTGCTGTGCCATCTTCTCGCTTGTACCAGTGGTCTAGCCCCGCGGTGAGCAATCCAATGCCCCCCTGAACAACAATCATAGCTCCCACACCGAATGGGGCAACAAGTTGAGAACGCCGAACTGGGTTTTTTGCCATTATCTATACTTCCTCATCTTCTTCTTCGAGTAGGTAGAGCTGGGTAATTTCAGCCTGGCACTCAGCATCAACGTTACGCATAGAGGTAGGAACAGGCCAGGACAATAATTTGCTTGTGCCATCTGCAAAAGCACTCGCATAGCGCAACAAGAAACTGTCATCCGCCGATTTTTTCTCCCATACGGTCCGTTTCCATCGTCTCCATTCGGAAGCACGTTTTTCAAATACCCGTTCAAAGTTTTTCACTTCTGCCGAGTCAATAGCATTCACCTTAGGGAGAAGGATGGTTTTTAAATCTTCAATTAAACTGTCCGGGTAAGGGTAAGGTTTTTGGATAACCGTTTCATCTCCAAACTGGCGAGTGTAGAGTACCATTATAGCATGCAATGCACGGTCAAGGGCTGGCGGGGAAAAAGGGGTGACACTGGTTGGTTCAACTTGAGCATACAACCGTTCGTGGTAACTGCGAAACTTTTCAAAGTGTGACCTGTCTCGCGGTTTTGAAGCGGTGTATATGGTAACGACCAAGCCAGGGCGCTCCCACCAACGTCGGCCTACCCGCCCTGTAACTTGGATGTACTGCGACGTAGACTTTGGTTGGCCGACAACAGCCATCAGCGACAAACGGTCAATGTCAACACCAACCTCCAATATATTTGAGGCCAAACAAGCATCAACGGGACGCAGGTTGTTTGAATTATCGCAGGTAACTTCAAGGTCTGCTATGGCCTCTGGAACCTCATCGCTTTTGAGCCTTCCCGTCAATTCCCGGATACGCCGCAGCTTCCGCATACTCCTGTAGGGAATACCCAACCGGTTGGCAGTGACTTTAAGATAGTCGGGAATGTCTGATTGGAATAACGATAAAGTGGTACCAAGTTCTCGCAAGCTGTTAAAGAATATGAGTAATGTCCACCACGGGTCTTGTTCTGCAAGATTGGGAAGGTTTACTGGGGCTTGCATTAACGAGGTGAAAGTCCTGACTTGCACAGTTTGGAGTGAACCTAACCCTGGCCCGTGTACGCCTACATACATCCGGCCTGGTCGCAGCTTTCCGTATTTATCTCTGGCATATCTGGCAAAGAAAGAGTCGTCCGCATCCAAGCCAGATGGCGGGAATAGAACAACGTTCTCGCGCCCGTAAAGTGCCTTTATCTGCTCGGCGTAGCGGCGGATGGTTGCGGTTGAACTAACAATCTTTGGCCGGATCACGTTGTTTTGCCTGCGGTCCGTGCATAATTCTTCAATGACGGTTTCATACAGACCCACCATCGAACCCAGCGGGCCAGAAATGAGATGCAATTCATCTTGAATAATCAAGCCTGGCGGCGAGTGTTGCCGCTTTCCATCATTGCCAATGCCGAACAAAGATCTTGCTTCAGGTCGCCATGCAAGCATAGCAAATTTATCAACCGTGCCAATGACAATTGAGGGTCTAACCTCATAAATATCTTCATCAATCACATACACAGGCAGTTCACTGTTAAAGCGGCAAGCATTGTCTGGACAGCGGTAAATAACAGTATTCCCTCTTCTGGAATAACCTGCAATTTTGGTATCCCATCTTCGTCCTTTTTTCTGACGCACAGGTCCCATCTGCGCGCCGCACCACGGGCACTGCCCAAGCACAAACTTGTTTTCGGTGAATCGATCTCCTTTGCTAAGTTTAGCAAGCACAGAAATAGCCTCTTTGCGGCTGTTGGGGGTGTTGTTTCCCCCTACCCAAATGCCAATGGAAAATGGGGCTTGCCCCAAGTTCGGGTTCTGCTGTCTGATATACTCCATCGCGCAAATGAGCTTGGATGTGCGTTGAAACTGTTGCGCCGTTAGTAAGCGCAAAGTATATCTGGTAATAACGTGAACACCCGTATCGGTGGGGGCTTTAAGCCGTCGCATAAATAATGTAAATGCGGCCAAACCAAGGTAAGCTTCGGTTTTTCCGCCGCCGGTAGGAAACCAGATAAGTTCCACCGTTTCCCGGTGTTCATCATCCTCTTCAACCGATGATCGCAATGACATAAGCAAAAAAGCAATTTGGAAAGCGCGCCATTGTCCTTGCCCGGATTTTATATTGCTAACATCCGGCTCGCGGTAAACGTCCGAGAAATTCCAGCGATTTGCTTTATAATTGTATGAAGCAATACGAGGCTCTTTTCTGATCAGTTGTTGTACCAAAATTGCATAGTTGGCAAGTTGGAATGCCTTCAATGCTAATGGATTATTTTTTAGGTAATCTAGCCCGTCTCGCATACGGCGCGCGGAATACGAGCAGTTTTCCAAATGTTCTTTAGCAGTTTGTTGTAAGTGGACGGGAAGGCTGTTTAGCTGGGTGCGCTTTTGGGCAATCCAGGCTTCATATGACTCAATGACCCGTTCAATCTCATCAAAACCATCATTGCCGGGAACTAAACCGGCCAATGGAGCCATTGCCACTTTAATGGGATTGCCGGCGTCATCTTCTATTTCCGGGGTGATGCTAGGCGTTTCAAAAACCGGCAAACATTCTGCTATCACTTTACTAACTTTGCCAGTACTGTTTTTTACCCCCCAACCCGCGGCACAGCCATGCCCGACGGCGTAGGTTTGATAGTTTCTGTAAAGTAGAGCGAGTGACTTTTCTTCACTGTCTAACATACCGGCCGGGGCTTCTGGGTAGGGTAGGATGAGGTTATTTCCATCAGGAGATAAAACTTTAACTTCAAAGGAAGATTGGAAAACGCAAAGTTCGTCCTGGCGGCTGCTACCGGAGTCAGTACGGTTAACCAGACAAACGGTAATAAGCTTCTGGCGCGGGTTATCATTGTTGGGATTGGGGCGGGCGTACAGCTCGACACGCAAATCAATGGGTCCACCATTTTCCTCGGGATTGAGCTTCTCTTCCAGTTTGATATTATGGTTGGCGCAAACTGCATCTGCGCCAAATTCTTTTGTAAGCGAAATAGGTACCCGTAGCCACCAAGTTGGAGTATACCCTCCAACCTTAACCTCAACAGGTTGGTACCGGCCAAGCGAGGCTTCAACAACAATTTTTGAGCCGGGGGACAAGTCAACTAGGAAACTAATTCCCATACTGCTTGGGCGATATGTATTGCTGGCTGACAGGTCAAGGTCGCTTAATCCCTCATCAAAGTTCCCATCTCTAGACAACCCTTTTTCAATATCCGCAGCCCCTTCCGGTGTTAAGGCAATATCCGCACCTTGGCTAATTTCTTTGTCCCGGCTGAGCAGTCCAATTGCAGCGTCCCCGGCATCTTCAGGCGTATCATCTGCAATTATTTGCCAGGGATACAAAACGCCAATGCCATAGCGTTTAGTTGGCGGGTCGCGTTGCAATATTTCTTCCCCATTTTCTTTTTGCTTCCAAGGCCCATAGGAATCTTGTAAACTCTCAAAGCGTATATTGGTCGAGCAGTCAAGTTCCTTCCCTCGCGGCGAAGGGCCAACTAGTTCTTCCCTAAGAGATTTTAATATTAAATGCCTGTTTGTGATGTTCGTAGACATATACCCTGTTCCTTATGTTCGCAGGATTTTTTCAAGAACAGTGTTTTTGATGTTGCTATGGGCTAAAATATAGAGTCGGTGCAAGGCGCGTGTCATAGCGACATAAAATAAAGATGCCGCTTGCTCGCCCGTAATTGTTTCTATGTCTGTGACAATAATTGCCAAACTTTCCATTCCTTTGAAAGCGTGAATTGACCCGCACCCAATTTGCTTCTTCGATGCTTGTTCAAGGCTGGCAAAATCCACGCCAGACGATGTACTTATTTTGCTGGTGATGGCTTTATCCGGCGACTTGGGAGATAGTATAACGATATCAGAATTTACAAAGCCCTCTTGCTTGAGTTTCTTCACTGTTTTCAAAAGACGTTGTATCTGTTCTTTCTCATCTGCATAGTAGATAATCTCAGGCTCTACCCCATCATCAGGCCGGAGAATTTTTGAGTACTCCGGGTTCAAGTCGCCCAACAAATGAACCAGAGTGGCAATCCTGGGAGTGTTGCGGCAATTCACCCGCAGCGTGTACTGGGGCGGATTTCCAAACCGGGTTGAAATGGCTTCGCCAATACTGATTTCAGCATTTGACTCGTAGATTGCTTGTTTTTCAAAATCGCCAAAAAACTTCCATTTTCCTGCGCCCAAGCCGCCCTTTAGACTCAAATCAATAAAATCCAAATAATCATGGCGAAGCAAATCCTGGGTTTCGTCCACAATAATTTCGTCGTACAAGTAGCGTCCAGTTGTATCGTCCAGCAACCTGTCTATGGCCTTTTGGGGAAGTTCCTCTTGCCAAAAATGACTGGAAGGCGTTTCCCCGCGCAACGCGGTGCCTGTAACAGCCAGCATATGTTTGTGTAAGGTTCCAACTGTTACTTCCGGTTGGATTGCCATAGTTTCGGCCTCAAGATGGTGGCCTAATAACCTGTTGTAACATAGAAAGAGAACCCGGTTTCCGGTGGCGCGGCTGCGTCTGGCGGCTTCAATTGCCAGTACGGTTTTACCTGTACCGGCCGGGCCGCTGAAGATTACTCGCGGGTTTGCCGCCATAGCATCCAACGCAATAAACTGTTCTTCGGTATACTGTTTGGTTTCCTGTTCCAAACGTTTTATTTTTTTACGGGGTGGTTCGAAAAGCTCAAAATCAGGCCGGAGTATTTTGGCTATTTGTTCGCATTGGGCGGGGGTGGGTTCGTTGCGGGTTTCATCAAACCAATGTACACCTTTGTCTTTAAGCAATGTTCTTGCTTGCGCAAGTATTTCCAGAATTAGCGAACTCATAGATTTTCTTCTAAAGCTGATGCTGTCAATAACCTGCCAAGGGTGCCACTCTCCTGACCTTATACTAAAGTCTACATAAGGAAATATGACCGCCGACCAGAAAAGGACAGCCGCCAATGTACGGTTCTGTTTGAGAAGCCGGTTGCGGATACTATGCATTGCTTCAGATGCTTGTTTAAATGGGCCGCGTTTGTCGGGCTTGGGGTTGCGTCCGTAATACCACAACCCCTCTTCCCTCCTTAAACTTGAGACCGCTTTTACCTCCATGCACAAAACGCCTTTGCGGGGAATTATAATCACAAAATCCGCTTCGCCCGCCACACGTTTAACGTGCCCGGCTATATCCAACGAGTGCAATACTATCCAATCTTTAGTGTTCGGGTCACCAGCCAACCGCCGAAAGATTTCCTTCTCGCCAGGGCTGGGATTGCCTCTATAGATTTGGGCCGGGATCATTCGCGCCATAGCTGATCTTCCAATCTAAAGGGTTGCCCAATCCGGGAATAGGAGACTTCAACTGTTTCAGCCAGTACACTTTCAACGCGAAAAGCGGTCAGTCCCCCTTCATCGTCACTGGATAGTTTAAAGTCCATCTTGCCTCGTTTTTGTAGATCTTCCATATTAAGGTCTTTGACTTGCTCAAGCAATAAGTTACGTATCTCAAAACCCGCTTTGTGGTGGGCACGGTTAATGCGTTTCATGATAGTCCAATATTCCTGGGCTTTGTCTTCCAAACCAACTAACTTCATTATTGCCAAAAAATCGCTGTATTTCTGGGTGCGGATACTTCTGGGCGACATCCAATTGCGAACATTAACTTCGTTTGCTACATCCGAACCCAGGTCGAGCAGGTCAATACTTGTTTTGAGAAGCCCATTTTTTCTCACATAGTTCCGGAGCAATTCTTTCCAATGTATCTGGTACTCGCGGGCACGTTGGGCTAGTCTGCCCATAATTTTATCTGCTACCGGAACAATATAATCGCCGCCGCCACCGGTTCTAACCAAAATGAACACACCCGGTTTTATCTCTTTTACAAATATGCGGGCGATACGATTGTCTGCCTCTTCATCAGGGTCAATAACCAAAGTTTTTGCCCCTTCGCTGGCTTCAATAAATACGGCCCAATCATCCTCAAGAAAGAAGCATTTAGCCACAACATCCTCGTATCCATCTTGGGTGCCTTTACTAAGAGTAGATACCATAGATGAGGCTTTATCAACGATGATGAGGAGATTTTCAGGAGTAACACCATCCCAACGGTTACCAGTTTCACGCTCCTCCACAGTAATGTATTTTCTACTTGAAAGTCCAGAGGATTTGTGCGGGCAGGTAAATACATTTTGAGGTTTCCATCTGTCCTTAATCCAATCAAAAATCAAAATATCAATCTGAGCGGCACGGGCGGCGGTAAAAACACTTTCAGGAAACCAGCGAGATGGTCCAATAACAATAAGGCGGTCATAGCAAGTTAAATCCTTAAGTTGAAGTGGGTGTATAACATTTAAAGTAACTACTAAGGTACCTTGGTATAAGCACGAATTC
>CAYPUV010000069.1:0-16738 GCA_964413895.1 uncultured Anaerolineaceae bacterium | reverse complement strand
GGGGGCAAAATCACGATTGTCGGTATTTTGAATTTGTCAAATTTTAAACTGCGTAAGGTGAGTTATTCATTATTGATTACTTCTGCTGCGTGGGTCAGCAGCGCTTCCTTCCGCTCCTTCTCTATTCCTGTTGAATCAAAATAAAGAGACAATACCTTAAGCGGCGACAATTCTTCAATATTAGACCCCTTCAACCGTAGACGTCGGGTGTGGTCAACTTCATGTTTAATGCCAGCCACATAACTGGCTTGATGCAACGCTTGCAGAATAAGCCGATCTTCAATCAGCGGGTCTTGTTCTTCGGTGGTTTGCACAATTACGCGCACCACTGCGTCAGTTACGTGAACTTCGTCAATTTTGTCCAGAATGGCAGTCATCGGGTCATCTTTATGTCGCACATTGATTTTAATGGTGGTGAATTTTCGACTGTGTACCTGCACAAATTGCCAATCTGTTTTCCCTTTCTCCAGCGTGACCATCACAAACCCTTTTGCCTCTTTTTCTTCCCCAAAATCAATGCGCTCTAAACTGCCGGGATACACAATGGGCGGGTGCGCGCCGCCATTCAATTCCTGATGCTTGTGGATGTGTCCCAGAGCAACGTAATCCCACACAGGGTCCGACAGCAGGCTTTTGAGCACGGTCACATCTCGCCCTAACATCACGCTCTGCTCGCTGCCCAGTATGGCATCGCTCACTGAAAAATGGCCGGTGAAGATGGTTGGCAAGTGGGGCGTTTGGCGTGCCTCTTTGGCCAGGTTGGCAATATTCTCGCCCACTAATTCGGCCAGTGCCTGGTCTAGTTTGTTGATGCTCAAGTTGCGAAAGCGGTCATCGCCGAGGAGCCGACTGCGCCGGGGATAGGGCACGGTTGCCACCTGCAACGCTTGCCCCCGTCGACAGGTGACCTGGTGCAACTTCTCTCGACTGGCAACGATGATGTTGGGAACATCCAGCGTGTGGAAAATGTCAACGCTGGACGCGGCACGGTCGGCAGTAGAGATGTCGTGATTTCCTACCAGGAGAATGGTTGGCACGCCGGCATCGCTGAGCTTTTTAATGCGCCGGGCAAATTCGCGTTGCAGGGTAGGATTGGGGCGCTGGTTTTTGTAGGCGTCTCCGGCGAAGATGCACACGTCTACCTCGTGTTCCAGCGCGTAGTCAATCGCTTCACCCATGCGGCGCAAAAAATCTATCACGCGACTATTGAGGCCGGTTTTGCTGTCCAGCCGCCCGTAGTTTTCCATGCCAATGTGAATATCCGCCAGGTGTAGCATGTTGATGGGAACCATATCAACCTCAATGAGTGATTGTCAATGAATGATGAACATCACTGATTCTAACATATCCTGAGAGGATAACCAAATGATGCGTGATGTGCCATTCACAATTCACCGCTGGTAATTCATTATTCATAATTGATTGTGGTATACTCGTTTTAAAATGACGAACGATGAATAACGAATGATGAACCAAACTTTCCGCCGCCAACATAATTTCTTAACCGTTATTTTACTGTTAACGCTGTTTGCCTTTGCCCTGCGCCTCGCCCGGCTTGATTTTCAACCATTGTGGGGGGATGAGGGCTGGAGCGTGTATTTTGCGGCAATGCCGCTGCCGCAAATGCTCACCCTCACCGCCGGCGACATCCATCCGCCATTGTATTACGCGTTATTGCGCGCCTGGTTTGCGCTGACGGGAACGGGTGCCGTTCAGGCACGGCTGCTTTCTGTATTGTTTGGTACGCTGCTGGTTGCGGTGATGTACGCGCTGGGACGGCGATTCGTTCCTGGTTGGGGCGGCGGACTGACGGCTGCCGGTGTCACCGCCGTTGCTCCAATGGCCGTGTATTACAGTCAGGAAGTTCGCATGTACGGGCTGGTGACACTGTTGGGCGCGCTCAGCACCTTCTTTTTTGTGGATTGGTGGCGGGGCAAGAGACGCGCGGTGTGGGGATATATTATTTTCACCACATTGGCGTTGTACACTATGTATTATGCCGCGTTTGTGGTGGCAGCGCAGGTGGTGTTTGTGGTATTCAAAATGTTCCCTCCCCTTTTAAGGGGGAGGGTTGGGGAGGGGGGGAAATTTTCACCCTCCCCTAACTCCTCCCTCAAGGGAGGGGAAATCGTGCAGAACTTCACCCCTTTCATCGGCGCGGGGATACTCTACCTGCCGTGGGTCATCTTCGCCGGGCGAGCGTTGTCACAGTACGTGGCTCAGAAAGTGGTGGTGGAAAGTTACGTCTCCCTCAATTTGGGGCAATTTTTGCTGGCGTATCTCACTGCCTTCAGTGTGGGACATCCCGCTGCCGCCGCACTGAAACCCCTCTCCGGCGCGATAGTTCTGCTGGCGCTGGCGGGCACCTGGTTTTTGCGGCAAACACGCACGCGCCTGTCTATCCTGCTGCTCATTTCGCTGTATTTATTCATTCCTCTGCTGCTGGGCTGGCTGGTGAATCTGGTCAATCCCTTTACCCCTCGCTATTTTGAACGCACTCTGTTGATTGCCGCGCCCGCGTGGTGGCTGCTGGTGGCGGCAGGCGTTGTGTTTTTATGGCGCTGGCGTTCCGCTGCGGGCTGGATTTCTGTTGTGGCGATGATCGTCATTTTCGGCGCGAGCCTGTTCGATTTTTATACCATCCCCCGCTATCCCGACGACGATTATCGCCCCCTGATGGCGGAGATTGCCGCTCGTGCCGCGCACACTGATGTGTTGCTGGCGAGCTATCAGTGGCAATTGGGCTTTTACGAAGCCTACCTTCCCCAGCCGCGCCCGCAAATTTATCCCGTGCCCGAATGGGGCAAGCTGTGGGGCAGGGACGCCGCTGCCATGCACCGTGATCTTACAGCGTTGCTGGCGCAACATGCTGTCTGGTTTCCGGCGCACCAATCGCTGGGACATTTGTGGGAAGACCGTGCCGAAGCGGTAATGGCCGATATTGGCTTTCCGGCCCTGTTGAAATGGTACAACCCCAGCACTAAACTATCGCTGGTGGGTCGACAGGCATCGTTGCAAGCGGGGCCAATGGTGAATTTTGGCAACCACTTGCGGGCGGATATTTCCCTGCCGGTCAACGCACAGGTTGAATCGGGGCGGGGGATAATCCCCCTGCAAATTAAGTGGACGGCGCAGACGGCTAATTTGCCCGATTATCTCATCACGCTGAAGCTGGTGGATGCGCGGGGCGAGGTGTGGGCGCAACAAGATACTACTCCTCGTGCCCGGCAAACCAGCTTCACAGCGCTGGCGGCAGGGGATTCCCTGATCGACCGGCACGGGTTGCTGGTTTCGGCGGGCACGCCGCCAGGCGCATATCGGCTGGAGTTGAGCCTGACCGACCCACAAACCAATCAACCGCTGGATATTTTGCGGGATGGGCAACCGCAAGGTGTGGCGGCGGAGTTGGCATCGGTGACGGTTGTGCCGCCCGCTCGCCCCCTGCTGCCGGATGCGCTGGCGCGGCAAGTGGCTACGGCGGCAACGTTTGACCATCAGCTAAAATTGGTGGGGTACACGGCAACGCAGCGCACCGTAAAAACGGGCGCCATTTTGCCGGTAAGCTTATTCTGGCAAAGCCAGGCAGACAACCTGCCGAATTTTACCACATTTGTTCAGCTTCAAGATGCGCAAGGACGAGCGGTGGCCCTCACCGAGCGCCCGCCGGTGTACCCCACCGACCGTTGGCAAAAAGGCACCCTGCTGCGCGATGTGCACCACGTGCGCATTCCGGCCACTTTGCCTGCCGGAACGTACACGCTGGCGGCGGGGGTGTTGCTGCCAGACAAAACGCGCCTCACCACTCCTCACGGGGATCAGGTGACGCTGGGCACGGTGACGGTTTCGGCGCGGCAGCACAATTTTACCTCCCCCCGGCCAGCGCAGGGAGTGACGGCAGATTTCGGCGGTGCAGCCCTCATCGGGTTCGACCTGACACCCACCGAATTGCGTGCCGGCGAGTCACTGCAATTGACCCTCTATTGGCAGGGGGGAAAAGGCTTTGACCGCGCGTGGGCTATTTTTGCCCATATGGTGGATGCCGCCGGTAATATTTGGGCGCAAAAAGACCAGTTCCCTGGCGCTGGTGATTTCCCCACCACTGCCTGGATTCCCGATGAATATATCACCGACCAACGTACCATTTCTTTGCGCCCCGATACGCCCGCAGGTGTCTATTTTGTGGAAGTGGGGTTGTATAACCCCAACACCTTTGAGCGGGTTTCCCTTGTTGGGGGCGGCGATGTGGTGCGGTTGGATGTCCCGGTGATTGTGAAATAATGCGATAATATTAGTAGAGTTTTCGCCAATAGTTTCCAGTTGACCAATTGACGCTTGCCAATTACAATGCCATTATGATTGAACGAACAAACGAAACCTGGATTACTGAATTAAAAGGTGGGGGGGCGGCGCATAATCGGGCGCTCCACGATTTGCGCGAATTTATGTTGCGCGGCATTATGGGGTATTTGCACAGCCGCAGCGACATGCGCAGGCTCGATGTGCGGGACCTGGAGCAACTGGCCCAGGATGCAGTTCAAGAAGCGCTGCTTAAGGTGCGAGCCAAAATAGACACGTTTCAGGGCAAAAGCAAACTGACCACCTGGGCCACAAAAATAGCCATTAACCACCTTATTAGCGAATTGCGTCGGCAGCACTGGCAGAACGTGTCTTTGCACAGCATTATTGAGGAAGGAACGACACTTGAGGACGTGATCGCTGCCGGGCCAGGGAATGCCAGCGATCCTTCGTTGGCGGCGGAGCGTCAACTAATTTGGCGGGCAATTGTGACAGTGTTGGAAAATGACCTTACAGACCGGCAGCGGCAGGCATTAGTTGCCACCCAGCTTAATGGCGTGCCTTTGCAAGAAGCTGCCAAAATGCTCAATACCAATACCAATAATATATACAAGCTGCTCCACGACGCGCGGTTAAAATTGAAAAAGACACTGGTTTCGCAAGGACTTGAGCCAGGTTACATCTTAGATGTTTTTGCACACGAATGAGGATCTGTTTCAATTTGCAAGTAAGGTATTGCGTCCTTTCTACGTCTAACAGGTATATTTGAAGTGTGTGGGGTGTGAATTACATTGATGTTTGGACAAACTTTTTGCCGCGAGAGCTTTTATGACTGAGATGAGCCAATTTTGGCAAAACCTGGTCAGGGTTTCTTTGCAGACAGAAGAAGATGAAATAGGATGCCAGGAGTGCATGGACGTATTGGATCAATATGTTGACCTGTTGATTGCTGGCAAAAAACCAACCGAAGTGATGCCGGAACTGGAACAGCATTTAGCGGTTTGTGGGTGTTGCTACTCTGAATTTGAAGCGTTGTTGATAGCGCTCCACGCTGCTGTTGGGCCTGGCGGTTGATAAATTCCTGCTGGGCACAAACACCCCCAAAGGGGGAGAGACGAAAAAGCCTCTCCCCCTTTTTATTGGGTTAAGATGTGCGCTGTCATTACGACTTGAATTTCTATTTGACGGCTTAAACGTTTAAGTTTATAATGCCCTTTGTATTTAAACGTTTAAGTTAGTGGCTTGCAGGGTATTATGGGTGCAGAGGATGTGACTTTAAAGGATATTGCGCGGGCGGTTGGGAAATCGGTGGCAACAGTATCCAAATCTCTGCACGGCCATCAAGACATAGCGCCGGAAACACGGGAGTTAATTAGACAAACCGCCGCTGAGATGGGGTACACCCCCAATATTACGGCGCAGCGATTGCAAAAAAAACGCACCGATGCCATCGGCCTTATTCTGCCGATACTCTCTGCCCGTCAGGCTGATCCTTTTTTTACCGAACTTTTATCTGGCGTGGCCGATGAAGTAGCCAACCACAATTTTGATTTATTGGTCTCTGCGCGTGCCCCGGGCGAACAAGAAAAAATTGCCTACCATCGGCTGGTGCAAGAGCGCCGCGTTGATGGCGTGATTGTGGGACAGCCGCGCAATCAAGATTGGCGCATTGAATTTTTAACAACGCAAAACATGCCTTTTGTGGTGGTAGGACATCACAGCCCCCTGTTAAATGTCCCTGCAGTGTGGATTGACACAGTTAGTGGCCTGAAACAGGCGCTGGCGCATCTGGCAGAAGAAGGTAGAACCAACCTCGCTCTCATTCCTCCCCCCGCCGATCTGCTCTGTGCCGAGTTGTGCATTCAAACATTCAACGCAGAACTCTCCGCGCGCGCTGGCTTAATGGGACAGATTGCCGGCGAAATAAAGGAATTGTCCCAAAAAGAAGGGTACCGGGCGGCGCAAATGTTGCTTAACCGGCCAAATGTGCCGGATGCCATCATTGCCTGTCACGACCTGGTAGCAATGGGGGCGATGGCTGCGGCGCACGACCAGGGGTTTGAAATTGGAAATGACATTGCGGTGGTCGGTTTCGGCGATATTTTGCTGGCCGAGCACGCCCGTCCCCCCTTAACCACCCTTCATCGCCCTACGTATGCTATGGGGCGGCAAGCGTGTCATTTGTTGTTAGACATTATCGCCGGTAAACCAGCGTCGATGGCCCAAATTGTGGTAGAACCGTGGTTGGTTGTGCGGCAGTCAAGCAGCCTGGCGCTGTGGTTATGAACATTTTTGGTAATGAACCAGGCAATCCCTGGCTTAAATTAATATCATTTATGAACAAGGAGATAAAACAATGGCAGGTGTAACTTTTGATCATATGACTAAAAAGTATGGGGATGTTACCGCAGTCAGCGACCTGACCCTGGAGGTTAAAGACAAGGAATTTCTGGTTTTGGTCGGGCCTTCGGGATGTGGTAAATCAACCGCCTTGCGATGCCTGGCCGGGTTGGAAGAAATTACCGAAGGCCACATAGAAATTGGCGGCCGTGTTGTAAACGATGTGCCACCCAAAGATCGCGATATTGCAATGGTGTTCCAGAGTTATGCGTTGTACCCCCATATGTCCGTGTACGACAATATGGCGTTTGGTCTAAAGTTACGCAAAACGCCCAAAAGCGAAATTGACCGCCGCGTGAACGAAGCCGCGCAAATTTTGGGCATTGGGCAATTTCTGGATCGAAAACCAAAAGCGCTCTCCGGTGGGCAGCGTCAGCGGGTGGCTTTGGGGCGTGCGTTGGTTCGGGAACCGTCCGTGTTCTTGCTTGACGAGCCGCTCTCTAACCTTGACGCGAAATTGCGTGTGCAAACTCGCGCCGAAATTTCTAAGTTACACCAGCGCCTTGAAACCACCTTCATTTATGTTACCCACGACCAGGTAGAAGCGATGACAATGGCCGACCGTATCGCTGTGATTAAAGATGGGGTGTTGCAACAGGTTGATGTTCCACAGATGTTGTACGATCACCCCTCCAACCTGTTTGTTGCCGGCTTCATTGGCAGCCCGGCGATGAACTTCTTTAACGGAACCCTCACCGGCGACCCCAACGAAATGTATGTGGATACCGGCGCGTTCCGACTGCGATTAAATGGGAATGTTGCGTCTAAAGTAGCCGGACATCTGGGGCAAGCAGTGGTGTTCGGTGTGCGCCCGGAAGACATCCACAACCCAAATTACTTGCCGGCTGATGTAAAGGGGGCGCACGTTTCGGCCCGCGTTGAGTTGACAGAAATGATGGGCAGCGAAATTTACGTGTATCTGGTTGCCGGTGAAGATAAAAACTTTATCGCCCGCATTGATCCGCGTGCCAGTTATCGGATTGGCGAGCAGGTGGAAGTTGTCTTCAATATGGAGAGTATCCATCTCTTTGACCAAAACACAGAAAAATCATTGCTCAATTAACCCCCCACGCCTAAGCGAGAAAGTTCGCCATAACAGGCAGCTATGATACAATGGAGCAGATAGAGTCAAACGAAAAGACTTGTCATCTGCTCCTAATTTTATTTGATTCAGTGACTGGAGTTTGGCGTTTTTTGAAATTCAGCAGCATTTGTGTTTGAAACGCTAATTTTTGTTCTTTTTTGCCCCTCTACTCCCCATTGGGGAGAAGGGGGTGAGAGAGAGCGAGGGGGCGAAACCCCCTCGCTCACCCCTTTTTATTCCCCCCTCCCCCAAATTTTGGGGGAGGGGGTCAGGGGGTCTTTAGCTGTCTGTGAGCAATAATATAATTTTCGCCAAACTCCGGTCAGTGAGCAACATTTACCGAGGAAAAAATTATGGATACCCTAAATCTGATTAATGAAATGGCTGTTGATAACGGTTCAAAGATAGTACTCCTGGTAATGGATGGGCTGGGCGGATTGCCCCTGGAACCCGGCGGCCTCACCGAATTGGAAGCCGCCCACACCCCCAACATGGATGCCCTCACTGCCCGTGCCTCGCTGGGGATGAGTACCGTGGTGGCTCCTGGTTTCAGCCCCGGCAGTGGTCCTGGCCACCTGGCGCTGTTTGGTTACGATCCGCTGCAAAACCTCATCGGTCGCGGCGTGTTGGAGGCGTTGGGCATTGGCTTTGATCTGCAACCCACCGATGTTGCCATCCGCTGCAACTTCTGCACGGTTGACGAAGCGGGCAACATCACCGACCGCCGCGCGGGCCGCATCCCCACCGCAGAGGCCGTTAAACGGGTAGCATTGCTGCGCCAGATAAAAATCCCCGGCGTAGAAATTTTTGTCGAACCCGTAAAAGAGTACCGTTTTGCCGTAGTACTGCGTGGTGAAGGCCTGAGTGGCGAAATTGATGACACCGATCCGCAATTAACCGGCGTGCCCATTTTGCCAGTCACTGCGCGCAGCCCGAAAGCAGAAAAAACCGCCGACATTCTGCGCCAATTTGTGCTTGAAGGGGCCAGGTTGTTGGCGAATCATGCCCCGGCCAACAACTTCACCCTGCGCGGCGTGGCAACGGACCCCGGTCTACCGCGCTTTCCAGAGGTGTACAAATTGCGAGCTGCAGCCGTGGCCGTCTACCCTATGTACAAAGGCGTGTCGCGGCTGGTAGGGATGGATGTCATTGAACACAACGCCGAAACCCCTGCCGAAGAATTCGCAGTGGTGAAACGGATTTGGAACGATTACGATTTCTTCTTCGTCCACATAAAAAAAACAGATAGCTACGGCGAAGACGGCAACTTTAAATCAAAAGTCGGTGTCATTGAAGCCGTAGATGCTGCCCTGCCTGCGCTGCTTGACCTTGAGCCAGACGTACTTGTCATCACCGGCGATCATGCCACCCCGGCGAAAGTTAAACGTCATAGCTGGCATCCGGTCCCCATAATGCTGGTTGCTGATACGGCCCGGCGAGACCCGGCCACTACCTTTGGCGAAACGGCATGTCTTGTCGGCAGTTTAGGCCACATTAAACATGTGGATATTATGCCGCTGGCCCTGGCCCACGCCATGCGGCTTGGCAAATACGGAGCGTAACCACGTCAACGCCAAAAGGCACAGCTACAACAGCCGTGCCTTAATTTTGGGTGCGTTTCAGCTTTGGGGCAGGTTATCCGAATCCAGCATCCTGAGTAGGCTTGAACGTAGTGAAAGCCGTAGCGAAGGGTGCGGGCTTGCCAAAAGTCGGTACTCTTCCGCACCCTTCGCTACGCACGTCACCGTTGTTCCGCGCACCTCAGGATGCGATCATCAAACCTGCCTAAAAACTGAAATAGACCCCTTAATTTCAGGGCTGTTGCACCTGTGCCCTTTGGGTGCACTCCCCCCTTCCCCGCCGGGGAAGGGGATACAGGGGGGATGGGGGAAAAGTAACAATTTGTTGAAACCTTAAAATTTACTTTGCAACAGCCGTGCCCTTAATTTTGAGACACTTGCAGCGTGTGTGAAAATGTTGTATATTGTAACAGAGCCTATCTGACATAACAGTAATATTCAGCGGGGGAGGAGGCGATAGAATGGCTCAGCCTCACATATCAGACCAGCGGCTACGTTGACGGGACCCTTTGCGGGTGTCACCGTCAATGCGAGTCGCTTGTCTTTTCTCTGGAGGGTCCCGCCGGGCATGAGTGTAGCCACGATACAGGAGCAACAATGGCGAGGTTACTTTCAAATTTCACTACGGTAATTATCATCCTTAACCTGCTAATTTTAGGTGGATTCTGGCGTGTGCAACATCGTCCCCTCCGCTGGACACTTATTTTTCACCTCCTCATTTTCGATTCCTTGCTCTACTATATTCAGTTGACGGGTGTACCGCTCAGCAAGATGAGTCCCACTGCATTAGTGTGGCTCACCGGTTTGTTTGTGCTGCCATTTTTGGTTTTTTGGGGAACGCTGGCAATTGTTGCCATCTTCCTGCTGCCGGTTAAACTGCGCCATTGGCGTCAGTGGCAAATGCCAATGCGTGCATTGATGAGCTTTGCACGCGGAGCCAACTACCCCTATTTTGCGTACGATGAAGAAACAAACCAATTGAAAAGACATTATGGGGGCAGTATTACCGCCAGACACGGTGGCCCCGGCATTATTTTGCTGCGCCCGGAACACGCCGTGGTATTACATCGGGGAGCCCAAATAACCCGTGTTGTTGGCGGCGATATAGTTTTCACTGAACGCCTGGAACGTGTTTTACAACTGGTAGATTTGCGAAAGCACATTTTGGTGATGCTCAACACTCGTGCTGTTAGCAAAGATGGTATCAGTATAAAATTCCCGGTGATTGTTCTGTGCCGGATTAATCCAACCGATGCGCCAGAGCAGCCAGCACGTCTCTACCCATTTAATCCAGATGCCGTATTCCGGGTGGTGAGCCAGGAAGATGTAGCAGAAAATGAACGACTGCACTGGTACAACCTGATTATGCAAAAAGCCCAAAAAGCAGCCTGCGACATTATGGCTACCTATCCTTTAGAGCGTCTTTTGATGGCCGAAGACCCGGATGAAATCCCCAGAGGAGAAATCCGCGCCAGAATTGAGGCTCGCCTTATTGCAGACGTGGCAAATTCCGATATTGAGATTCCGTGGGCCGGTATTGGGAATATTGAGCCGGTGGAAACGGCGGGCGATGAACCTGCTCCGCAAACCAGCCACACCCCAGAAGACACCTCCACCCCGATTAGTGTTTCAAAAGAACGTGTAGTAAGCTGGCAAACCAAATGGCAACGCCAGACAATGGTCCGCGAGGCTCGGAGTCAGGCAGAAGCAATCCGTATTGTTGAAGAAGCCAGGGCACAAGCGCTGACAGAATTAATTCATACTGTCAGTGAGGGATTTCAACAAAACCCCAGAGCAGAACCAGGTCAGATTATCGCTTTGAGTTTCATTGACGCCATTGAGCAAATGTACACCGTATCGCACTTGCAACAATCACCGGAAGGAATAGAAGCGCAAACGACGATGCAAAACCTCCGCCGCATAATGCTGTTGTCTGACACGCAGCAAAGAGATTGAGGAAACTATGGTCACATTTGATGCAGATGGATTTGAACCCCACTGGTTTCACGAGCGTTTTCCCCCCCGGCAGATCCGGGAGTGGCGAAACTTCCAGACCCGTGCTGTTGTGCGCCGGGTGTTTTTTCTGATCGTCTTGCTGTTACCGCTGGTCCCTGGTTTGTTTTTTAATCTGATGCTGTTTGGCAAAAAGATTGACCCGTTTTGGGTGTTGTTGAGCATTGTGCCTGGCGTTATTGCCTTGCTGGGAGTGCTGGTAATGGCCGGCATGTTTGTGCAAGCAGTCTTTGGATTGCAGTCGCGGGAAGCTGCCTTTCAGTATGCGCTGTTATGTGTGTTTGGGCGGCCACGACCGCTCAGATATCCATTTGTTCTGGTGGCAGAAGGGAAGGTGCGCAAAGCAGACCGCAATAAGTTCGCTGCTAACCGCCACTTAGGGGGACCAGGAACACTGATCATCCAAAACGATAGCGCCGTGGTATTAGAACGATACGCCCAGATTACCAGGATCGAAGGACCGGGGTTTGTCTTTCTGGATAGATTTGAGCGGATTAGAGAAGTTTTTGACTTGCGCCCGCAAACTCGAACAATAGACGCCACCGTCTATTCCAAAGACGGCATTGCCATCCGTACCAAAATCACCGTGCGTTTTCAGATTAAATGCGGGCAGTCAACGCTGGAGACGCCCTACCCTGTGACGCAAGAAACACTTAAACAGGTGGCGAATGCCGAAGCGTGGCGGGTGGTGAACCTGGGTGGTGAAGGTCATATGAATTGGATTGATCGCGTAATGGGGGTGGTGGAAGCAACCTTGCGCGAGATTATTGCCCAAAGATTATTAGACCAGGTGTACGAGCCAACAGACGTGAGCAGAGACCCACGCAACGAAATTGGGCAAGCGATGCTGACTCAATTGCGCGACAGAACAGCCAACCTGGGCGTACATATACTGGACGTGATGCTTGGCCCCTTCAACCCGGTAGAGCGTTCCGTAGAGGAACAGCGGCGCGCGGTTTGGCGCGCGGTCCGCCGCGCAGAGGATCGGGTGGCATTGGCGCACGGCGAAGCGGACGCGCTGCTGGCGCGAGAGACAGCTTACGCCTATGCCCAAATGGAAATGATGTCGGCGATCAATCGCGGGATGCAAAATCTGACGGTAGACAGAGAAAGCCGCGCGGCACATTTTATTGCCCTGCGCTTTATCGAAACCTTGCGCCGCATCGCTGCCAAATCGGGCGCGGGATCGTTTTTGCCAACAGAAACCATCCGTACCTTGGAGTTTTTGAATGCACAATTGTCCGGTCGGTCCTCACTTCCCGATTCTTCGTCCACAGGCACAACAGATACGCCATAGCACAATAAGGATGAGATATGGACTCGAATTGTGAAAAACTACTGGGGTTGATAAAGAAAAAGTTTGACCATCAAACCAAACTTAAAGATTACCAATGGCGGTTGCTCCATTCCCGCGAGGAGACTGCTGTAGCCTCGCCTGACAATGCGGCAACCACGTCAGTAAACATAATTGAGCAGATTGAGCAATTAGAGGCCAGACTTGCTGCGCTGGAAGGCGAAATAAAGAAGTTGACTGAAAAAATTTTGCAGTCACCGCTGTGTCTTATTCCACTGCCTCATTCAAATAGCCCGCTTCTTCAATACCTGTTCAAGGCCAGGTCGATGCTTGATGAAATAGACGATGGAATTTCTCGCATTGGCAGCGGTTCGGTAGATGGGATATTGACCCAGATTGACCGGGCAAAAGAATTTTTGGCGCTGCCTGGAGGATATAGTACGCTGCATAATGGATTAGTATTATTGTTTGAAGCAGTTGTTTTGAGTAAAAATGGCGCAGAAGAGGATGCGCTTGAACAAACAAAGCGGGCGCGCCGTTTTTTGCCTGCCAGCGACAAACCGTATCGCATGGTTGCGTGCCTGATTCAAGGCAACATTGCCAGTGTTTCTGACAGGCGCTTTGGTGGAGAACAAGCTTACAGTGAGGTTGTGCGGGAGCTAAAAAAACTATACAAAGCAGAGTGCGAACGAGGAAATCCCTGTAAAGCTGAACTTTACCGCATGCTTAAAGAAAGATTATGGCAAGAACTGGAAAGACTTAGAAGTTGGAAATAGGTTCAATGGGGCAGAACAAACAGGATAAGAATTTTACGCCAAATGCCACCCCCCATCCACACGGATAATTTCTCCGGTCACGTAATCCCCGTCTTTCAGCAAATACAACATTGCCCGTGCTGCATCCTCTGGCGAGCCGGTGCGTCGCGCGGGGATTTTTTGCGTCAGGCGGGAAAATAGCGCAGGGTCGTCATTCGCGTTGGGGAGAATGGCGCCCAGCGCGATGCCGTTCACCTGTACATTGTGCCCCGCCAGCGCCAGCGCCAGCGCCTGGGTGAGACCCGCCAACCCCACTTTGCTGATGGTGTAGCTGAAATGGTGGTTCTGCGGGTGCAGGGCAATCACATCGAGCAGGTTGATGATTTTGCCCGGTTGACCGTCGGGCAGGGCGCGGACAAAAGCCTGGCTTAACAGGAGGGGCGCTTTTAAATTGACCATCATCACCCGATCCCACGTTTCACTGGCGGCGGAAAGGAAATTTTCCGGGGGGAAGACGGAGGCGCTGTTGATAAGTATGTCCAATTGCCCTGCCCGTTTCAACGCGCGGGGGACGAGGGCTGCCACCGCCGCCTCATCGCTCAAATCGGCGGGGATTGCCCACGCCTGCACCCCTAGCGCCTCAATTTCGGCGACGGTTTGCCCTGCTGCTTCCGCCGAGCGCCCATAATGCACCACAATGTGGCATCCTTCTGCCGCCAGTGCCAGCGCCAATGCCTTGCCGACGCGCTTCGCGCTGCCGGTAATGAGCGCAACTTTGTTTTGTAGATCCATCTATCCACCCTTATAAACAATCATTCCCTGTCCTCAACCACCAGATCACTCAAAAGAACAGTGGGCAGCACCAACACACCAACAGTCGCTATTTTTTGCCAGCTTTTCGCTTGGCATCTAGCAAGCGCCCCAGCCGGTCGCGGGTTTCGGGTTTCGGGTGTGGGGGTTCGGGCTGCGGCGGTTGAGCGCTGAGGGCTGAACGCTGAGGGCTGACCGTTGCCCGCTGACCACCATTTTCCGCTTGCATTTTCTTTTTTATCGAGAGCAATCCTTTGGCGCTGGATGGTTTTGGCGCTGGCGATGCCGTTTTTCCCGGCGCGGCGGGGAGCCATTTTCGCAGCCGGTGCGCCAGTTTGAGCCAATCTTCTCTGCCGATTGCCACCCGCCGCACGCCGACATCCAGCGGCAAGAGAAGCGCAAACGCGGCAAGCAGTAATTGCCACAACGGGCGCGACCCGCTCACCGGCGGCAAAGTATGCGCGAACACTGTCGCCGCAACGCTAGGGGCGAGTTCCGCCCCGCCGCCCAAGTCCGCCAAATTTGCCAGCAGGGTAGGGGCGGCAGTGGGCGCGGCGTATTCCGGCGAATAGCTCACCACAAATCCCCGCGTGGCGCTGCCCGCCAATTGTCCGTTGGGGGCGGTTGCCAGCAGGCGCAGTAAATAGGCGCCCGTTTCGGTGGGCGAAAACTCCGTTTGATAGCGTCCCGGTGCCACCTGTTCCAGTGTAATTTCCGTGTTCTCCAGCCCCGGCGAAAGAACGCTTCCCATCAGCGTCAGGTCGTTCAGGCTATTGCCGTGCGCGTCCAGCGCGTCTACCGTGAGCCGCATCACCCCCCGCACCGAATCGCGCACGATTTGCATCTCTAAATTACCGCCCCCCGCTTCGACAATCGTCCAGCGCATCGCCTGCCCCCAAAAACGCGCGAAGCCATCCCACTGCACCCAATCCCGCGCCCAGCGTCCCGTCGCGTCCGACGTCCACGCTACCGCGCGTCCCAATCCGTACTGCCACTGCGCCAGCACCGGGTCGTCTTGCGCACTTGCCAGCACCGTTTGCGCTGTCAGTTTTGGGGTAGTGGCAACGTAGCCCTGCAACGGCGGCAACGCGGCAATGCCCTGCAAAATGGGACTGGCAGCGGTGAGCTTCGGGGTAAAGGGTTCTTCGATGAGGTATGCTTTCAGTGCCAGCGTCGCTTCCTGGGCAAAAATTTGAGGGATGGTGGCGGGGTCGCGCGCAAGATGAAAACGCCCGTTGCCCCGTTTCGCCACATCTTTTAAAAACGGGGCGGCATCATCGCCGATAGCCACCACCGACACCGAAATATCTTGCGCCGCCAGCTTGTCTACCAGTTCGGGAATGCCCGCCGGGTTTGCCCCTCCATCGGTGAGCAAGATGATGTGCCGCACCCGGCTCGGTTCTTTTTCGATGGCGTCGGCGGCGAGTTCCAACCCCGCCAGAATATCGGTCCCCCCACTGGCGCGAATTGTCCCCACCCGATTTTTGATGCCGCTCACATCCACCACCGGTTCCGGGCGCACCACCCAGCGGGCGGCAGTATCAAACGCAATCACGCCGACCCGGTCCCACGGGGCGAGAAAATCGACCGCGCGGTAGATGGCTTCTTTCGCCAGTTCCACCTTTTTGGGACCGCCCATATTCATCGTACCCGCCGCATCCATACTCCCCGATTTGTCAATGACCATCAGCATGCTCATCCCCGGCAGGCGCTCGCGGTCTTTGAGGGTCATCTCCACCGGCAGCGTCTCTTCCAGCGGGGTTTGAAAATAGCCGCCCGCGCCGTAACTTTCTGCCCCGCCGACGACGATCAGTCCCTTGCCCAAATCACGCACGTACACTTGCAGCAAGTTGAGCTGGGTAGGCGACAACGCCGTAGCGGGGATGTTGACCAGCACGACGGCGGCATATTCGCTGAGCGCTAGCGGGGTGGCGGGCATCTCGGCGGGCGAAACGACCTGCGGGTTGAGGTCGGCGGCAGTGAGCGCAGGGGCAAGGTTGGCGGTGTCGGCAGGGGTGCGGGCAACAACCAGCACCTGCAACGGTCCCTCAATCAGGCTGAAGGTGTCGCGGCGGTTGTTTTGCGCCAGGGTGTCGGCGGTGGGAATGAGCGTGGCGCGGAACGAGCTGAAGCCTGTATCGCCGGCGACCATCGGGAAGAGAAAGCGATTTTCGCCAGGGTGGAGGTTGACGGTTTCTTGCGCCGCCAGTTGTCCAGCGGCGAAAATTTGCACTTCGGTTTGGGTAGTGGTGTTGCTGGTGATGGTCAGATTGAGGTTAAAATGCTCTCCGGTGTGCAGTGTGCCGGGGGTAGAAAGTTGTTGCAAGCGTACTTCTGGTGCGCCGGTGGCGGCGGTTGTCAGATTGACGGTATCCAGTTCGATACCGGCGGCGTGCGCCAATTGGGCGGCGGCGAGGGGGTCGCCCAGGTTGTTTTGCCCATCGCTGATGAGTACCCCCCCCCCCCCCCCCCCCCCCCCCCCCCCCCCCCCCCCCCCCCCCCCCCC
>CAYPUV010000068.1:0-16770 GCA_964413895.1 uncultured Anaerolineaceae bacterium | reverse complement strand
GTGTGCCCCAATCGTTCCATTTCTTTGTAAATCCCCAGGATGATTGACAGGGCCAGGTCTATGAATTCAATGTTGTACAGTCCCACAACTTCGCTGATAGAATATTGAATTGGCAGGAACGCATTTTTTATAAACTGGTAACGACCCTGACCGGTTTCAATAATGTCGACCAGCTTGGATAACTCGGTGCTTTTGCCGCAGCCGGTGTGTCCCACAAAAAGAAATTTGGTGTTGCTGGGTGGATTAGATTTAGCGCCGGCAGCCAATTCGCCCAGTAATGAGCGCAGTTCTGATTGATGGTCTGATTCCAGGCCTCGCTCAACATAAAACCTGTCCAGGGTTTCGCCGCGAAGGGGTCTGAGATAATTGGTGTTGGCGTAAGCATCGAGGAAGTTGGTTGCAGCGTTGGCGAAAGTTGCATCGTCTTTGCTCATAACGTGGGTTCTCCTGTAATTTAATCCGGGGACGAATTTTTTGTAGTTTGACGCATTTCTCTGTGCGCCGTGATGCGTGCTGCCCTGAGTTAAAAATAATATGTCTAGTTAAATTTGATTATAACATCTGTACAAAATAGTGTCAATTGTGACATAGGAAAAAAGTCCTATATTGGCGGTAACTAGAAAAAATAGTCCTTTTTCAATTATTCGAAAAAGGCCTGACGGATTTTTAAGACCCGTCAGAGTTGGAAACAATATCCCAGACTATTGAGAAGTTACAAAAAATGCAACAAAAAGCGAGCAGAGAAGTTTTTTCTGCTCGCTTTGATGGCGGCGGTTTGTTGCCCGCTGAAGTGACGCGCTCTCCCCGCTAAAGCAGGGGAGCTTCTGAAACAACGCTTTCCCCGACGGGATACGTTAGCGTTTCAGCCCTCCGTCCGAGGGCGAGGATATTACGTGCGGCGTTCACATCTCTATCAAGCGTGAGACCGCAATGAGGACAGTGATGAGTACGAACATTCAACCCTTTTGGAACAACAACCCCGCACTTACTGCACATTTGCGAAGTGCCGGAGGGGTTCACCGCAATGAGGTGCGTCCCAGTATTTTCGACTTTGTACGCCAGCATTTGCCGGAACATCCCCAGCGACGCATCGTGCGCGGACAGGGAGAGACTGCCGTTACGGGTCATAAAAGCGAGGTTCAAGTCCTCAATAGCGATAAAACTGTACGTTTGGGTCAATCGGATGGAATCGAGTAGCGTGTTAATCTCCGCTATAAAGATACATCAAAGAGGGTGAGGCATTGATATTCAACAATTCTTGTAGTTCTTCTACCGGCGATGGCTGTCGCAACGCTCCGAACAGGCCGGAGAATACAGAGCGTTCTTTGCTGTAATCGATTACGTTGGGTTCACCCTCTATGCCGCCCAATTCTGTGGCCCGGTCGATTGCTTGCTTCAGATTGCCCAGATGGTCAACCAGGTGCAACTTTAGCGCCTGTTGCCCCGTGTACACACGACCGTCGGCCAGATTGCGCACTGTTTCTGGCTCCAGTCCGCGCCCTTGTGCCACGATGTCAACAAACACGCCATAAGCTTCATCCACAATCCCCTGCCAAATGGCTTTTTCACTGTCTGTCATGGTGCGGTATAGGCTGCCGGTGTCTTTGTTCACCCCACTTTTGATGGTTGTTGCGCCGATGCCGTACTTTTCCATAAACCCTTTAATATTGACAAATTGAATGATAACTCCAATGGAACCGGTAAGGGTGTGACGGTTGGCCCAAATTTCATCGGCGGGCGCACTGATGTAATAGCCCCCGCTGGCGGCCATTGTGCCCATTGAAACGATAACCGGTTTATCCATTGCCGCTACCTGCTCGTAAATTTCGTCAGAAGCAACTACGCCGCCACCGGGGCTATCCACCCGCAGGACAACGGCTTTAATGTGCGAATTCTTGTTGGCTTGCTTAAGCTGCCGCACAACAAGGTTGCTGTAGGCGCCTTCTGCTGGACTGCCGAAAACGTCGGTGGGCGGGTCGCCGGCCCGAATGACGCCTTCCACGTGCACAATGGCCACGGAATCGCTGGTGGTGAAGCTTCCGCCACTGCTGGCGTTGAATACCAAAACGCCAAACCCTACCGACAAGCCGCACAGCACAACAAATATTAAAGCCAGTACCGTAATCCAAATGAGTGTTTTTTTCTTCAATTGTGGCCTGCTTTCTGTGTTATTCAATAATCAAGCGGTGGTATCGCTTTTTGCCGACGCGCAACAAAATACCATCGGGCGTCAGGTTGTTTTTGGTCAGGATGGCTTCTGCCGCCGTGACGCGACTATCGTTGACATAAATTCCACCCTGTTGAACCATCCGCCGCGCTTCGCCGCGTGATTTGGTTAAGCCGACCTCAGTGAAAATTGCCAGCACGCCGATGCCTGCTTCCAGGCGAGAGCGGGCGATGGTGGTCGTCGGCATTGCGCTCAGGTTGCCGCCACTGGCGAAGGCTGCCTGGGCTGCTTGCTGCGCAGCCAATGCTTCTGTTTCGCCGTGGGTAATTTTGGTTGCCTCAAAGGCCAAAATTCGTTTGGCTGCTCTAAGTTCTGCGCCTTGCAGAGCAGACAGGCGGGAGATTTCATCCAATGGCAGGAAGGTGAAAATTTTGAGCAATTTTTCTACGTCACGGTCGTCACAGTTCACCCAGTACTGGTAAAAGTCATACGGTTTTAGGCGTGCGGGGTCAATCCAAACGGCGCCATTGGCTGTTTTGCCCATTTTTGCGCCGCTGGTGGTGGTGAGTAGCGGATAGGTCATTGCTTGTACTGTTTTCCCCTCTACGCGCCGAATCAGGTCAACCCCGGCCACCAGATTGCCCCACTGATCGTCGCCGCCCATTTGCAAAGTACACCCGTAACGACGGTAGAGTTCAAGAAAGTCATAAGCTTGCAAAATCTGATAGTTGAATTCGATAAAATTCAGGCCGCGTTCAAGCCGCTGTTTGTAGGCTTCGGCAGCGAGCATGCGGTTGACGCTAAAATGACGGCCAATGTCGCGCAAAAAAGGAATGTATTGCAAATTTAGCAGCCAGGTGGCGTTATTCTCATAGATGACGTGTTCGGTATCTGTGCCCAGATAATGTTCAAGTTGCTTCTGCATTGCGGCGCCGTTGTGCCGGATGGTTTCGGGCGATAGCATTCTGCGCATTTCGGTTTTGCCACTGGGGTCACCAATCATTGACGTGCCACCACCCACCAACGCAATGGGTCGATGCCCCGCGCGCTGCATGTGCATCATTGCCATTATGGTAACTAGGTGTCCCACATGCAGGCTGTCAGCAGTAGGGTCGTAGCCAATGTAAAATGTCACTTTCCCTTGCGCCAGTTGCGCGCGCAAGGCGTCTTCATCCGTTACTTGAGCGATAAAGCCACGTTCGTTGAGTACGTCAAAAACATTGTCGGTCATAATCACTTCCGTTTCAGGGTTGATGATTGATTTATTGCGGGTGCATTATACGAGCAGTTGTGTGATTTTGAAAACGACTGTTCGATTCGCAGCCGTTGTGCTATACTTTAAGCAAGCGGCAAGCGAGCTTACACCCTTGCTGTGGGGTTGAATAGTCGTTCGTGCTCTTTGACAGCGTAGCGGTCGGTCATTCCGGCGATGTAATCACACACAACCTGGTGCAGCGTGTCGCTTTCTAATTTAGCTTGCGTTTCTGGCGGCAAAATTGAGGGATCTTCCACAAAAGCGTTGAATAATTCTGTAATTAAACGATGCGCTTTGTTTGCCATGCGCATTACTCGCCAATGTCGATACAATCGCTGGTACAGAAATTGCTTCAGGGAGTGATTGAGCGTTGAAAAATTGGACAGGTGGCTGACCAAATTGGCAGGGTGATTGCGAACGTCGGTTACCGATTGAATATTGTGATCCGCCAGAATCTGGCTTGTGGCTTGCACTACGCTGGTGACTTCGTGCCCTACCAGGCGCCGAATAATGCGGTGGCGTTCCATATCAGAAACGGCAGTGTGTCCATCAATCCCCAGTTCTGTGGTTACCTTTGACCACAACGCAACTTCCTGGGTGAGTTGGGCCGGGGTAATCATCCCAGAACGTAATCCGTCATCCAGGTCGGCGGTGGTGTAGGCAATCTCATCCGCCAGATTAACAATTTGCGCTTCTATTGTGCCCCGCAGGTGAGGATCATAGTCAAAGGCTTCGCCTTTGTCGTATTCGGTTTCGTGCTTAAGCATGCCTTCACGCACTTCCCACGTCAGGTTCAGGCCATCAAAGTCCGGGTAACGCTGTTCTAGTTTTTCGATGATGCGCAGTCCCTGGTGGTTGTGGTCAAATCCGCCGTGGTCGGCCATTAATTTGTTCAAAGCTTCTTCGCCGCTATGCCCAAAGGGGCCGTGCCCCAGGTCGTGGGCCAGGCAGATGGCTTCTGTCAGGTCTTCGTTGGCGCGCAGCGCCCGCGCAATGGTGCGGCCAATCTGAGCTACTTCAATGGTGTGCGTGAGGCGGGTGCGGTAGTAATCACCTTCGGTGATGATGAATACTTGTGTTTTGTATTCCAGACGGCGAAAGGCGGTGGTGTGAATAACGCGGTCCCGGTCGCGTTGATACGCTGTGCGATACGGGTGCTCGGTTTCTGGATGGGCACGACCTCGACTATTTTTGCAGGTCATTGCGTATGGAGCTAGAATCTTTAGCTCTTGGTCCTCCAAAAACTTTCTGGTCAACATAAGGCAAGCTCCTTTCATATTTAAATTAGCTGTAACTATTCAGCAAGCAAATTGTAACACAGAGTTTCACAGAGGCCTCACAGAGATAAGGAGATTTTTACGGTATTTTTTTGTTTTTCTCAGTGTATCTTTGTGTTTTCTCCGTGTTTCTCTGTGTAACTGAATAGATACAATTAGCTTTAAAGCCGCACTATAGTCCACAGGTGTATTTATGGCTGGTAAAGTTAAAAATGACAAATCCAGGTTAAGTAAACGAGAACTAGAAGTGTTGCAGGCCGTTTCAAAAGGGTTGAGTAATCAGGAAATTGCCAGAGAACTGATTATCAGTGTCAACACAGTGAGGGTTCATCTGCGCAATATTTTTGAGAAGCTGCAAGTGCAGTCGCGCACCGAAGCGACGATGCGCGCTGTGCAGGAAGGGTGGATCATCCCCCCCGCGCCCACCGATGGTGACAGCGTCATCGGCGCGCCGACAACTGTAGATGCGCCTGCGCATCCAATGTGGAGGCCACTGGCTCGATGGCAGCGAATTTATTTAGCGGCGGCGGTGGGGATTGCCGTACTTGTTTTTTCCACACCGATGCTGCGCCCGCTACTTAACAAGCCTGTTCGCAACGCCATTACCGATCAAGCTTCTGCGCCAATCCTGGTGACCCCCCCTGCGCCACCGGCCAATGAAAAGTGGATCAAACAGGCTGATATGCCGGCCGCTCGTTCCCGGTTGGCTGTGGCAGTCTACAATAATGAATTGTACCTCATTGGCGGAGAGCGCACCAGTGGCGCAACAGGCCTGGTTGAAATGTACGACCCGACCACACAAACCTGGCGGGAAGCAGCCAGCAAACCCACCGTCACCGCTAATATGCAGGCCGTAACCATTGGCAACGAGATTTTTGTTCCCGGTGGCTGCGCCGATACGGCTGACGTCATTGCGCGGCTGGAAATTTTTAATCCAACCGCCAATACCTGGCGTGAGGGGGCGTCGCTGCCAGAGCCGTTATGCGCCTATGCTGCCGCCAGCGTCAACGGTCACCTGTATGTTATTGGAGGCTGGAATGGTAATGAGTACGTGAACGCTGTTTATGTATATTCTCCCGCCGAGGATGTTTGGCGAACTTTGGCGCAAGTGTATCCCTTGCGTATTGGTTTTGCCGCCGCCGCCGCCGTGAACAGTAAAATTTATGTGGCGGGCGGCTATGATGGTTCAAACGAATACGCCGATGTTAATATTCTGGATACAACATCTGAAACGTGGCAGGCTGGACCGCCTTTGAAGCATCCGCGAGGTGGGCTTGGATTAGTGGCCCTGGGTGACACGTTGTACGCCGTTGGCGGAGGATGGACAACGATGTTGACCAACGGCGAAAAACTTCCCCTGGCTGGCAACGCCTGGCAAGGGATGGATACGCCCTACGTGAGCGAGTGGCGTAATTTTGGTTTGGTAACAATCAACCACGAGATGTTTGCGGTTGGGGGCTGGAATGGCAAGCACTTGAACACAGTGATGTCTTTTAAAACGCCGTACAAAGTATTTATTCCATTGTCCTATTAGCTGGAGTTTGGTGAAAATTGAATTGTTGCTCACAGTTTTAAGTAGCAGCACAGAGAACAAAAGCCTACTTGCACAAGTAGGCTTTTTATCGTGCAACTATATTCCAAATGCACCAGGGCTTTTTAGGATTAATGCAATTAGCGAAGTGCGGAAAGAAGGTATCCAATGGACATACTTAAAATAACCAGGATGCCAATTACAAAAACAAAAATCTGCTGCATTGAAAATGAGCGTTTTTTTTCCACCTTTTGCTGGGGGGGCGGGCCTTTTTTCTTAGAGCGCTTTTTCTTTGGTCGCTTAGCCATTCATATACTCCTGCATACAAAATCTACAAGGTCTTCTCCACACATTATACAGTTTCCCCGAAACTTTGGCAAAAACAATTTCCATATAAATTGCGTCAAGGGTACTCCCTCATTTATGGGGGAGGGGAATTGACGTTAACCTCCTTTTGCTCGTTAGTTTGACGATTTTTAACGAATACAGTACACTTGTTCTGTGAGTATCATTGTCCTCATTGCGGCATCACGCTCGATAGAGATGTCAACGCCGCGCGTAATATCCTTGCCCTCGGACGGAGGGCTGAAACGCTAACGTATCCCGTCGGGGAATGCGTAGTTTCAGAAGCTCCCTCGCTTTAGCGGGGAGAGCGCGTCACTCCGGGTGCATTTCACTTTTTGGGCGAATATCCGAATCCAGCATCCTGAGTAGGCTTGAACGTAGTGAGAGCCGTATCGAAGAGTGCGGGCTTGCCCAAAGTCGGGGCTCTATCTGCACCCTTCGTTACGCGCGTCACCGTTGTTCCACGCTACTCAGGATGCTATCTTAAAACCTGTCTAAAAACTGAAACGCACCCATCCCCTTTTGCTGGTTTGACTCAATTTACGGCTCTTGTTATACTCAGGCCTGTTTTAATCCACCGTGCGAAAATACGGGGCGACTGACGATGGGCGTTAAGCTGAGTAAATTTTGGATGTTGTTGGGATTCATTCTCCTGGCAGCTCAGTGTGCCCCTTTGACCTCGTCTAGCCCCGTCGATGCTTCCCCCACTGCTCCCCCAAAAGCGCTAGAAACACTTTCCCCGTCTGCCAAAACACCCCCGGCGAATGCATCTTCAGACTTGCTAGATCTGGTACAAGAACGTGGCTACTTAAAAGTGGCGGTGCGGGTGTGGCCCGATAGCGCATTTAACCCTCCGTTATTCAGAAATACGTTTGGCGCACTTGATGGCTACGAGGTTGATCTGGCCTGGGCGCTGGCTAACGGGCTCAACGTGGGGCTGGAATTGGCTGAGAGCGATCCACGTTTGATGGCTGCCGGCAGCTGGCAAGGCACCTGGGACATTGCTTTGGCCTGGCTTCCGGTTACAGATAATGCGCAACAAACCCTCATCTTTTCTAATCCTTACGCTTATGATCGGGGCGCGCTTGCTGTGCGCGCTGATAACCAGACCATCACCGGCTTGAATGACCTGACCGGTAAGACAGTAGCCGTTCCGGCCTTTACCGTTTACGAACAACTTCTAACCGGACAAGCACCATCGGTAGCGGGGCGTTACGTCAGCGAGACAATCCCACCAAATATTCACGTAAAGCCTTATCACCGTGGCGGCAGTGCATTTACAGATTTAACGGAAGGAAACCCACCGCCGTTGGATGCTGTGTTGCATTCAACGTATTTTGTAAACGGCGCCCGGAATGAAGGCGTTCCGCTGAAAATCGTATCCGACAATCTCTTTATCGTTCCCATCGGCGTCGCCTTCGACCGCGCCGGTGTGCCATCAGAAAGATTGCGCGAGCAGATGAATGACATTCTGAACGCAATGCGGCGTGATGGTTCGCTGGCCGAAATATCGCAAAAATGGTATGGAAAGGACATTTCAATCAAACCGTAATCAGAAGTTGTTGTTTGTGTGAAAACACTTTTGACGCATCGGCGTACCCTGTGTTATACTTTGCCATCCTCAGGTTAGTGGATATTCCGTGCAAAACCATATCTAACCGTTGGTGTTCCTACATAACAGCGGGATTGATCATAAACATAGCAAAAGGCGGCTCCCTTTTTGCCTCACCCTTGCCGGTGGGAGCGGGAATTGGAGGAGGGGCTGGATAGTTATTTTCCATCAAAGTGGAGGAGATAAACGCATATGCATAAAATCCGTCTGAAAAACATCTCTGTTATTGATAGCTTGCTCTGGCTATTAAGAGTAGTCATTATCGTAATGGTCATTTGGGGGTCTTTTGCGGCCTTAACATCTGGCAAAACAGATACAGAAACCTGGAGCCAGTTTGTCAACCGCTGTACGACTGCCACCGATGTGGGCACCATTCAGTGTATGGGGAAATATTCGGCTGAAACCTGGCGCGATTTTATTATTTTTGGATTGGCACAAGGCGGTATCTATGCCCTCATTGCGTTAGGCTACACCTTGGTTTACGGCGTATTGTTTATGATTAACTTTGCCCACGGCGAAGTTTTCATGTCGGGGGCATATACAGCGTTTTTTGTGGCCGACGCATTTGATAAATCTGGATATTTGAACGCGCACCCACTCATTGCGCTGAGCGTGGTGCTGTTGGTGTCAATGACAACCTCAACGGTGGTGGCAGTGTTGCTAGAGCGCATCGCCTATCGCCCCCTCAGGCGCGCTCCCCGGCTGGTGCCTCTCATCACCGCCATCGGCGCGTCTTATTTTTTGCAGTACACCTTCAGAGGACTGTACGGCTCTGGCAAAAAAGTATACCCAGACCCCGCTATTTTAAATGGCAAATGGATCGTTTTTGGCATTCCTATTCTAAAGACACAAGTAGTTGTGTTTGTGGTTGCGGTCGTTTTAATGGTGGGGCTGTACTATTTTGTCCAGAAAACAAAAACAGGCAAAGCGATGCGCGCCGTGGCAGAAGACAAAGATGTAGCAATGTTGATGGGCATTGACGTTGATCGCGTCATTGTAATTACCTTTGTTACCGGTGCGGCGATGGCCGGCGCAGCAGGAGTACTGTACGGCCTGCTCTTTAAGCAGGTTGATTTTATTATGGGCTTTATTCCAGGCATTAAAGCCTTTACTGCGGCTGTGCTGGGAGGCATCGGCAATATCCCCGGCGCAATGGTGGGAGGTCTGTTCCTGGGGGTCTTTGAATCGGTTGGACCGAGCCTCTTCCTGGAAGGGTTAGGTGTTCCGGCTGCGTATCAGCTAAAGGATGTTATTGCCTTCACTATGCTGGTACTGGTGTTGATTTTCCGGCCTTCTGGTATTTTAGGCGAAACATTAACGGAAAAGAAGGCGTAAGGAGGGGACCGTGGAAGAACAAACCAAATTTGATTTGGCGCGTGTTGCTAAACTTGGAGGACTCGCCGGGGGTGTGCTCCTGTACCTGTCTCTGGTAGGAATGATTGCCAGTTTTGTTAACAGGGACATTATTTATAAAACACTCTCTTTGGGCGCTTCCCTCATTCTGATCAGCAACTATGCTTTTGGGTATTTAACCGCCAAGCAAACAAATGGCGGCAAGGCACTCAACGCTGTTCTGGGGGGAGTAATTGTAGGGTTAATCAGTACCATAATGTTGAGTATTCTCGTTGTGTTGGCAGGGTCCTTGAATTTACGCGCCATGTTTGTTAATGCCTCGCCAGATTTAGTCAAGGCGCTTTCGTTTGGTTACGAGAATACGATGAGCGGGTTGGCTCTTTTGATTGCTCTGGGGACTGTTGCCAGTGTGTTGGGCGCAATTACTTTTACGTTGCCCCCGTTACCGCGGAAAATATTGCTTACCGCGCTGATAACGACGCTTGCGGTGGGCACGCTGTCAGAACTGGTGAGCGATGTGCTCACCAATATCTTTGCTTTGTTTGGCAACAAAAAAGGCGTTAAAGTACTAACAAAAATATTTTTTGCCAGAAAAGGGCTTTCGGCTCTGGGCTCAGTCTGGCTATTTTCCTTAACTGCAATACTATCTGCCCTTTGGAATTGGCGCGGGAAAAGCACCAGTAAGAAACTTGCCACCTTGCCGGCTCGCTCCCAAACCGGGTTGAAAATTGGCGTTATTGTCGTTGGATTGTTGATAATGCTTGTGTTACCCGAAGTTTTGGGGCCGTATCTTTCTGAAATTGTCGTTACCGTCGCCATCTTTACCTTGATGGGCTTTGGGTTGAACATTGTGGTGGGGTTTGCCGGCTTGCTCGACCTGGGGTACGTTGCCTTCTTTGCTATTGGGGCGTACACAATGGCTGTCCTAACTTCCACCCAGTTGCCACAGACCACGAAAATAGTGGGGATGGGACTTTCTTTTTGGGCGGCGCTACCAATAGCTATTGGGATGGCCGTGCTTTGGGGTATTCTCCTGGGTATTCCCGTGCTGCGAATGCGTGGCGACTACCTGGCCATTGTTACGCTGGGATTCGGGGAGATTATCCGGGTGCTGGCTTTGTCTAACTTCTTGCAGCCCAAGATCGGCGGCGCACAGGGGATTTTGGGAGTAATTAAACCCTATGTATTCGGATTTGAGTTGAAAACCTCGCAACAGTTGTATTACCTGGTCATTGTGGCCGCCGCTTTGGCCGCATTTGTCTCCTGGCGGCTGCGCGACTCGCGGGCCGGTCGTAGCTGGATGGCCATGCGAGAAGATGAAGACGTCGCTGAAGCGATGGGGATTAACCTGGTAAAAACCAAACTACTGGCCTTCGCCACGGGTGCAGCCTTTTCCGGAATGGCGGGCGCAATTTTTGCCGCCAAGTTGGGGTCAATTTACCCGCATAGTTTCAACTTGCTCATTTCAATAAACGTGTTGTCACTCATCATTGTGGGTGGCGTTGGGAGCTTGCCCGGGACGGTGGTTGGTGCAATAGCACTGGTTGGATTGCCAGAATTGTTACGAGAGTTCTCCGAGTTTCGAATGCTCATCTTCGGCGCGTTGCTGGTAACAATGATGCTGGTGAAACCCGAAGGGTTCTGGCCGGCGGCAACCCAAAAACGCGAGTTGCACGAGGCCGAGGAACCGAAAACAACACCTGCCCCCGAAACCACATAGGAGAAAAAAGATGGCAATATTAGTAGCAAAAAACGTTACAAAACGGTTTGGTGGTTTGGTAGCCGTTGACAACGTATCGGTGGATATTCCCGAACAAGCAATCTATAGTGTGATTGGGCCAAACGGTGCTGGAAAAACAACCTTCTTCAACTGCATCACCGGTTTTTACACCCCAGAAGAAGGGGAAATCATCTTCCAGGGTGAATCGATAAAAGGCATCCCCACCGATAGAATTACTCGTCAGGGAATTTCCCGTACTTATCAAAATATTCGACTGTTTGCAAATATGACCGCCATCGAAAATATTCTGGTGGGAGAAGAACCGCAACTGTCGTCGCATTGGCTGGGCGCCATCTTCAACACCCCTGCCACACGGCGCGAAGAAAAAATGGCGCACCAAGAGGCGCGTCGATTGCTGCGCTTTGTGGGGCTGCGCGGATTGGGCGACCATCTGGCAAAAAATCTGCCCTATGGCGCTCAACGCCGCCTGGAAATTGCGCGCGCATTAGCCAGTAAACCCAAGCTGCTGCTGCTTGATGAACCAACCGCCGGTATGAACCCGAATGAAACAACAGAGATGACCGACTTCACCCGACACATCAGAGACGAACTGGGCATTACCATCTTGCTCATTGAACACGATATGCGCGTTGTTATGGGAATATCTGACAAAATTAGCGTGCTTGACTACGGCGCCAAAATTGCAGAGGGAAGCCCTAAAGAAATTCGGAACAACCCCAGAGTGATTGAAGCTTACCTGGGTACAGGAGCCGCCGGCCGGGTTGAACCAGCATAATCTATTTGCGGAGTATTCATATGCCATTGCTTGAACTAAATAATATCCACAGCTATTACGGCAATATCCACGCCTTAAGAGGCATCTCACTCACCGTAGAACAAGGCGAAATTGTGACCTTGATTGGGGCTAATGGCGCCGGCAAAAGCACCACCTTGCGCACCATCAGCGGCGTGCTACGCCAACGTCAGGGTACAGTCACCTTCGACGGCGAAGATTTAAGCAAATATCCAGCGCATAAAATTGTGGGGCTGGGCATTTCTCAAGTGCCGGAAGGACGCGGGGTATTTGCAAAATTAACTGTGTTTGAAAATTTGGAAATGGGAGCCTTTCTTCGCGACGACAAAGCGGGTATCCGCGAAGACGTGGACCAGGTATTTACCCTCTTCCCCCGTCTAAAAGAACGCCAAAATCAGGTTGCCGGTACGTTAAGCGGCGGGGAGCAGCAAATGCTGGCAATAGCGCGGGCGTTGATGGCACGACCCAAACTATTGCTGCTTGATGAGCCCTCGATGGGGCTGGCTCCTATTTTGGTAGACAGCATTTTTGAAACAGTGCTAAACATCAATAAAAAAGGAACCACCATCTTGCTGGTTGAGCAAAATGCATTAATGGCGCTACAGGTTGCACATCGAGGATACGTGATTCAAACAGGCGAAATTGTGCTCACCGATGAGGCCAAAAAACTGCAAACCAACCAGATGGTGCGCGATGCATACCTGGGGCATTAAATGACGCCACCAATCGTTTGCGTTGTCGGGCGCTCTAAAGTTGGCAAAACAACATTACTTGAAAAACTTATTCCAGAATTGAAACGCCGGGGGTACCGCGTGGCAACCATAAAACACCATAGCCACCCCGGTTTTGAGATGGACAAACCAGGCAAAGACACGTGGCGGCACGCCCAGGCGGGTAGCGATCACGTCATCATTGCTGCGCCTGATAAAGTTGCCGCCATCCGTCGGGTGGAACAAGACCCCACACTCGATGAACTTGCCGCCACCGTCACGAGCGTTGATATTATTTTGACCGAGGGCTACAAACGTTCAACCAGACCCAAAATCGAAGTCGTGCGCGCCGCCCGGAGCGCCCAGCCGATATGCGACCCGCACGAAATCCTGGCTTTCGCTACGGATGTGGCTCTGCCAATGGACATTCCCCAGTTTCCACTTGATGATGTCGCCGATTTAGCCGACCTGTTGGAAACACGGCTTCTGGGCAAACAGCAAAACCTATCCACCTGATATAATGTCATTGCGAGGCGGGCGTCAGTCCGCCGTGGCAATCTCCACGTCGTAAAGTTGACGATTGCTTCGTTGGCGCTCGCAATGATAGCTCAACCGTATCTACTTTACACATTTATTTTCATAAGGAGGAAATAGCATGTCCGCCGTTTTCGATGCGATTATTATTGGTGCTGGTATTATGGGGTGCAGCACCGGATTTCAACTGGCTCAGCGTGGCTTGAAGGTTGCCATTTTTGAAAAGGGAGAGATTGGCACCGGCTCAACGGGAAAATCCAGCGCCATTATTCGCCAGCATTACTCAAACGAGCTGACCGCCCGCATGGCGTTGTACAGCCTGCGCGTTTTTCAAAACTTTGCCGAGCGCGTGGGCGGCGAAAGCGGCTTTACCCAAACTGGGTTTATTGCTTTAGCTTCTGCCAAAGACCAGGCAGGGTTGAAAGCCAATATAGCTTTGCAACAACAAGTTGGAATCAACACCCGCCTCATCTCTCTAGACGACCTGCGCGAGCTGATGCCGGGCCTTGCCACCGCCGACTTGGTCTCCGCCGCTTATGAGCCAGATAGCGGGTACGCCGATCCCTACCTTACCGTGAACGCTTATGCCGGTGCTGCCCGTAAATTGGGGGCCAAAATCTTTTTAGATACAGAGGTCACCGGCGTGCGCTTTGCCGGTGGGAAGGTGATTGGGGTAGACACCCCTGCCGGCCAGTTTGACGCGCCTATTGTTTTGAACTCTGCCGGACCGTGGGGGGCACGCGTGGCAAAAATGGCCGGCGTCGACACGCCCATCAACGCTTGTCGGGTGCAGGTTACGTTTTTCCGCCGTCCCCAGGCGTATGCGGCGCCCCATCCGGTGGTGGTTGATTTCATCAACGCCACCTACTTCCGCTCAGAAACTGGTAATTTAACCTTGTTGGGTCTCATCGACCCGGCAGAAGCCAATGCCGTGGTTGACCCGGATAACTTTAACGAACAAGTTGATTTTCAATTTGTACTAGACCTTGGAGAGCAACTGGTAAAGCGCTATCCGGTAATGGAAACCAGCGAGAATACAGGCGGATATAGCGCGCTGTATGCCATTACACCGGATTGGCACCCAATTGTAGACGAGCTGATTCCTGGCAGCGGCTTTTTCATCAGTGCAGGATTTAGCGGTCACGGGTTTAAACTTGGGCCGGCGGCGGGGGTAATGATTGCCGATATGCTCACCGGAAAAAGCGACCCGGAATTTGACCCCCACCTGTTCCGTCTGAGCCGCTATGCGGAAAACAAGCCGGTGCGTGGACAATATGAATACAGCATTGCCGGGTGAGCCGCTTGCCGCTGGAATGTTGCTGCATCGGGGCTATAGATAAGGGCAGGTTAGGCCGTGAACAGAATCCAGGTGAACCGCCAGCGAGTCTAGCGGCTCAGTCTCTTCGATAAAGGCGGTCTCGGCGTCAAGATCATCGGGGAAACGCCCAAAATCTAAAATAACAGCTTGCGCGTCCGGGTCCCACCCCACATCAACCAGGGCCGCCCCATTGAGTGTATTCAGCAGAAAATCCTCATCATTAATATGCAGCGATTGCTTGCAGTCCGGGCAGAGCAGCGGCACTGTGTGCCCATTCTGAAACACCAGCGTCAATTCCGGCTCAGAGATCAGGTCGGTGACAGTGGTATTATACAGGTGCGCAAAAAGATATTCGCCAATGCAGACGTATTCTCCCTTAATTTTAACAATTGGTAAATTGTCGTGGACGCATAAAAGGGGACTTTCTGAATTGTTCGCCGCTGGTACTTCGGTGGCGGGAATGCTTTGGCGCAGCATATACAACATGTTCACTAAAAATTGCTCGGCCCCCTCTTCCGCAATAAATTGTGCAGCAGCTTTTATCCATGCCTCGTCATCAATAATTTGTGGTATTGGTCCTATCCCGACATAAGCAGGATTGCAAATCATTCCTCGTACAATTGCCTCATCGGTGTGGGAGGGCACCCCCGGTTGGTTGTAGGTAACGTTTGGTTGGGGCAAGACCTGCTTTTTCATTTTTCATTCCTTTCGCTCAAGTCAGTAGCATATTTCATTATACCTGTTCACAATTCAGTGTGCAATTGGGTTGGGCCAGGGCGAGTGTAAAATCAATTTTCAGATTGATCCATGTGATTTTCTTAACCTTCACAATTTTGCTAAAATAGCCGTTATGAAAATTGACACTGAAACCTTGCGCAACGCAATTCAAAAATTCTCCGACCGCAGAGTGCTGGTTGTTGGCGACGTGGTGTTGGATGAATACCTGGTGGGACAGGCCGCCCGCTTGAGCCGTGAAGCGCCCATCCCCGTGCTGGAGCTAGAATCCCGGCGAACAATTCCCGGCGGCGCGGCCAACCCGGCGCTGAATATTGCTACCCTCGGCGCTGCGGCAACGCTGGTAGGATTGGTGGGCGACGATGACGCCGGACACGAATTGATTGCTCGCCTGCGGGCAAGCGATATTGATGCCAGCGGCATTGTGCACGACAAAACACGCCGCACAACACAAAAAACCCGCATCGTCTCTCAGGGCAGCTTTCGCTTTCCACAGCAATTAGCCCGGCTCGACCGGGTAGACCGCTTCCCCCCCACTACCGATGTTGAAGAGGACATTATTGTACAGTTGAAAATCGCTGCGCCAGTATCAGATGCGGTCCTGATTAGCGATTATCGCAACGGAATGGTAACACCCCGCGTGGTGCAGGCAGCCATTGCAGTCACCAGAGATGCCGGAAATTTGCTGGTGGTGGATAGTCAAGGAAATTTAGACAAATACAAAGGGTGCGATGTCATTCGCGCCAATGACCGCGACACGGCTGTGTTTCTCAACCGTCCCCTGGAAACAGAAGCAGATTTTGAAGCGGCAACGGCTGAATTGCTGGAAACCCTGGACGCGCATGGCATTGTTATTGGGCGCGGCGCACAGGGCGTCAGCCTGCGGGGGCGCCGCACGCCTTACTGCCACTTCCCCGCCGCCAATCCCAGCGAAGTGTACGACGTTACCGGCGCCGGCGATACCTCGGTGGCAGTGCTGACGTTGGGCATTGTGGCCAAACTAAACTTCGCCGAGGCGGCGCTGCTGGCAAATTACGCCGCCGGACTGGTAGTACGGAAACTGGGGAACGCCGCCCCCACCCCAGAAGAATTGCAAAATGCCTTGCAAAGCTGAAACCTGATGACTGAAACCTGGCAACTGATGACCAAACTAATCACCCTGGAAGAAGCCACGCGCAAACGACAGTCAATTGGCCGCCTGGTTTTTACCAACGGCCATTTTGATTTGCTCCACGCCGGACACGTTGACTATTTGCAACAGGCGCGAGCGCTGGGCGATGCACTCTTTCTGGGACTGAACAGCGACCGCAGCACCGCAACCCTAAAAGGCCCCCACCGCCCCCTCCCCCCGCAAGCAGACCGCGCGTCTCTACGCCGGACGGGACAACGAGTTGTTGTT